>CATPAM010000459.1 GCA_955651735.1 Candidatus Acidiferrales bacterium
AAAATCCCGCCGTGGCCCACGTCAAAATTTGTGCCCCCAGGGCTATCAACATCTGCGCTTCCGCTGCTAACTCGCCAATCAGCGCCACTGGCGCCCGCGTCAGCGCCAGCTCCAATCCCAAGTAGCAAAAGCACAGGCACTTCATCGCCGCATACAATCCGCGGCTCCAGCGCGAAGCCACCAGCGCGCGCCCCCACCACGTGTGCAGCATCGCATTCGCACCCCATCCCGAGTGCCCCGCGTGCCTGGCCAACCCGCGCAAAAAATCCGTGGCCGCCCCGCGCGCAAAGAAAAACACCGGCAGCCACAGGGACACCATTCCCACCACCGCAAAGTAAGTGAAGTACACGTTCTCGATCATGCGGTCGCCCAGGATGTCGATCTGCGCTCCCATCGGCGTGGCCAGCTTCTTCGTCCGCGCGATGTGACCGTCGAGCGCATCCAGTGCGATCGACGCCACCGTCAGCCCCACCGCCGCCAGATTCGCCCACGCACCGCGCCCGAACAAGCTCACCGCTGCAAATCCCACCAGCACCCGCAACAGCGTCACTTTGTTCGGCGTCCACTTCACGCGTATTTCCGTGGTGCAGCTTTTTCTGGCCGTTTTCCTACGATAGCGGAGGAATGCAACCGTGCTGCCAATACCGTCCTGCTAAGCCCATTATTTCCCGGGCCTTATGGATGGCCTTTTCTGGTTGCACCTCCGCCCCCGCCAGCCAAATCCCTCATCTGTCGGCGATTCGCTACCGCACACGGCTCCCATACGTCCAAACAAGTGCTGCGCTTTTGGAATAATCTGGCCGCCCATCCAGGTCATCTCCTAGGCGGCCTCTTCAGGCGGGCGGCCTGCCGAAAGGCCGCGAATCGGCGACCGCCACCGCAAGCACTCACGCACTTTGTGGGACAATAGGAAGTTGCGCGCCTAGTGCGGCACCGCATATAGTGCGCCGCGATGTTCGTGTTTCCTTTGTAGAAACGCAGGACGCCGCGCTCGCTCGAAGCAAATTCAAGTGGAGCAGCGAATCCGAAAACGCAGGGCTAACGTAAAGATGAATGTAGCGCGGACGCGAATCGGAACTCTATTGCACGCAAGGACCGATAACGAATGACCGATGTCTCACTTCTGGGAGCGTTCCTGGCCGGCCTGGTCTCTTTCCTCTCTCCCTGCGTCCTTCCTCTCGTTCCCGGCTACATCTCCATGCTCTCCGGCATCGGTATGGAGCAGCTTCGCCAGGGCCAACCGCCCCGTGCCGGACTCTTCGCCTCCTCACTCGCGTTCGTCACCGGTTTCTCGGTGGTGTTCATTTCCTTCGGCGCCTCGGCCAGCGCCGTCGGAACGTTTCTTCGCCAAAATCGCTCCTTGCTCGCCCCCATCGCCGGCGCGCTAATTCTTCTCTTCGGCCTGCACCTTCTCGGCATTCTCATCAAGCTGACAGTCCGCACCGGCCTCATTCTCGGTGGCGTGCTCGCGCTTCTTGGCGTCGTCGCGCTTCTGCGCGGTGGCCCGCTCGTCGCTGGCCTCGGCTACGTCCATTTCTTCTCGCTCTCGCTGATTGGCTTCTTCGGTCCGGCCATGACGCGCTGGCTCAATCGCGACGTCCGCCTCCGCACCACTAGCACGCAGCCCGGCATCTGGAGCGGGTTCCTCCTCGGCTTCGCTTTCGCCTTTGGTTGGACGCCCTGCATCGGACCAATTCTAGCCACCGTGCTCGCGCTCGCCGCGGCCAGCGACACTATCGCCCGCGGTGTTCTCCTTCTCGCCGTGTACTCTGCAGGCCTGGCCGTTCCCTTTCTGCTCACCGCCCTGGGCATCGGCCAATTCCTGCGCTTCTACCAACGCTTCCGAAAGCATCTCCACGCCGTCGAACTCTTCAGCGGTGCTCTGCTTCTTTTTGTCGGCGGCCTGGTCTTCACCAACCGCCTGACGTGGATGGCCGGCAAGCTTGGCTTTCTCAACAGCATCGTTTTGTGGCTTGAGAAATCTTTGACCGGTGCGAAATGAGCCGTTCAGTTTTGCCGTGTTCGCCAAGCTGGGAGATAATATTTTCGTTACCTGGATCTGGAGGAGTATTACGTTGAGGAAATCTTCGCTGGTCATCATTGCGGTTGTCGCCGTCATCGTCGCCACGTATCTCGCCGACCGCGCCACGCGCCAGCCCCGGAACAGCGTCGCAAAAGTTACCCTTAGCAATGCTGCTGCAAAGCCCGCCCCTGATGTCACTCTAAGGGATCTCGACGGCAAAGACCTCTCCCTCGCGCAATATAAAGGCAAGGTAGTGCTGGTCAATTTTTGGGCCACTTGGTGCGAGCCCTGTCAGGTCGAAATTCCCTGGCTCATTGAAATGCAGCAAAAGTACGCTGCCAGAGGCTTCACCGTCCTCGGCATCGCCATGGACGAAGAAGGCGCCAGCGTGGTGACTCCATGGGTGCAAAAAGAGCGCTTCGACGTCAACGGCTCCAAGTCCCAGATGAACTATCCGATCGTTATCGGCGACGCCGCCGCAGCCGACAAATTCGGCGGCCTGCTCGGTTATCCCACCAGCGTTCTCATCAGCCGCGACGGCAAAGTCGTCAAGCGCATCACCGGAATCATCAGCTACGACGAAATCTCCAGATCCATCGAGTCTCAGCTGTGATGCGTCGCCCGACCGAGGAATCTCTCTACGATGCACGATTCGTTTTCAGCCTTTGTTGCTCTCGATAAGTCGCTCGTGTACGCTCAAACCATGCTCGATGAAAAAGACTTCCAAAGAAAAGCCGACGCTGCCTTCGACGATCTCAAACGCCGGTTGTTGACGCTCGGCGACGAACACGGCTTCGACGTGGAAGGCCAAAGCGGCAAGCTCGAAGTCATCTTCGAAGAACCCGAGGAAGCCAAATTCGTCGTGTCGCCGAACACTCCCGTTCGCGAAATCTGGATCTCCGCTCTCTCCACCAGCTTCAAACTAGGCTGGTCCGATTCCAAAAACGCCTTCATCCTCGAGAAAACCGGCGAAAACCTTTTCGACGTCATGAGTCGCGTGGTCTCTCAGCAACTCGGCACCCAGGTGAAATTGTGAAGCCCGCCGTCGCCGTTGCCATCAGCGCTCTGCTTCTAGTCATCGTCTCCGCCCTGCCGTCTGCTCACCCGCAAATCCCGTCCGGCCGCGAAGTGGTCGCTCCCTCCGCATATGTTTCTCTCGAACCCGTCGGACGCGGCGGCTCCTTCCAACTCGCCGTCGTGCTCAAAATTCGCCCAGGGTTCCATATTAATGCCCGCAAGCCTTCCGCCGAGTACCTCATCCCCACCGATCTCCACGCCAACCTCCCCGCCGGCTTCAAATCCGTCGGCGAAATCTGCTACCCCAAAGGAGAGCTTAAAACTTTCGCCTTTTCTAAAACTCCGCTAAACGTGTATCAGGACAAAGTCGTTCTCCGCGTGCCGCTCGCCGCGCAATCCGACGCCCCACTAGGCGCCCAACACATCCCCCTCAAGCTGCGCTACCAGGCCTGCAGCAACGAAGTCTGCCTCCCGCCCGCCACCCTCGATGTCGATGCCCCGGTCACCGTCGCGGCAAGCGCCGCCACTTCCCGCCCAGCCCATCCGGAGCTCTTCCCCACCCAATAGCATCTTTAATTTAGAATCCGAACTCTCATCTCGGAGGAGCCACGCCATGCCCGACCGTCTCGACGATTTCCAGAAATTTCGCGCCGACCTCAACGAAGAAATCCTGGCCTGCGGCCACCTTGGCATAAAAGCGCTTCTTCGCTCTCGACCATCAAGCCTACGAGCCCGGCGCTCTCGGCAACAAGACCAAGGAACTCCTCGGCTTGGTCGCCTCCGCCGTCCTGCGCTGCGACGATTGCATCACCTACCATCTCGTGCGCTGCGGCGAAGAAGGCTGGAAGCGCGAAGAGGTCATCGACGCCCTCAACGTCGCCCTGATCGTCGGCGGCTCCATCACCATCCCGCACGTGCGCCGCGCCTTCGCCCGCATGCGCGAAATCGACGCTCTTAAAAACTCCTAACCTCGACGAATTGATTTTGCTTTTCCAGCGCGCAATGCTAAAACATTACACGCCCCCAGAACGCACGGTAATGAGCACGACCTCAACCCCAGTCGCTTCCCCGCAGGAACCCGCCGCCGCCCGGCTCCGCAACTTCGGCCTCGCTGCCCTCTTTGCGCTCGTGCTGCTCCTGCCCAAGCTCCTGAATCTTCGCCGCGATCGGCGCAGTTGGCTCGCCTTCCGCATCCTGCTCGCCGTCGCCGGAGCTTCTCTGGTTGTCCTGCCACTCAGCTTATGGAACAGCTGGCACGCCGCCATCGCCGGCCTGGCCATGTTTCTCACCGGCATTTTGCTACCCGAGGCGAGGCCCGACACTACTTTGGCCGACACCGCCGCGCGTCTCGGCGCACTTGTGATCGTCAATGGCGGCAGCTATCAACTGGAAGACGCGCCGCCCTCCGCCGTGCAGCTCTTCGTTTGTCCCGAACGTATCTGGGCTCTCGATTCTCACCAGCATCCACTCTTGGTCATTCCCACAGCGCAAATTTCCTCCGCCAGCGCCGCGGGGTCCGCTGGTGACTGGATCGTTCGCGTTCGTTGGGCTGAGCACACCGCCGACTTCCACTATCGCGGTATTTTCGCCGAGCATCTGGCCCGCGTAGCCGAATCCACATTGCGCAGCGTCATTCACACGCCGCTGCCGGTTCTTCCGCAAAAACGCGCCGCTACTGCCTGAGTTGGCCGCACATGCCTTTGCGCAGGCCCGATCTCTTCAGATCGAAACTTTCCACTACAAACACCCCTGCATTTCCGCTGTTTGTGTCAAAATATAAGTATGGCGAGAGGCTGGGAAAGCAAAGACGTAGAAGCTCAGGTCGAATCCAGGGAAGTCGCCAAGCCGTCATCGGAACGCGACCCAAAGAGTGCTGAGCACCAACTCCGCGAGCAGAACATCCAGCAATTGCAGCTCTCGCGCACCCGCATCGCCAACGACCTCGCCACCGCCACCCACCCCAATCACCGCAAATCCCTCGAAGCCGCCCTCGCTCATCTCGACAAAAAAATCGCCGACCTCTCCTAGTCTTCTCCGTGGTCTCCGTGCGCCGGTCTCTGTGCCCTCTGTGTTAGGTTTTTCTCTTACTGAATAAAATCCCCCGCCAATCCCCAAAAATCATTCACGTAGTAATGCGACAGCACATTCCCGAACAAATAGCAGATCCCCTGGCACGGCGGAATCTCCCCATACATCTTCTTGCCGCTCGCAAAAATCTTCCTCAGTGATCCATCAGTCAGCAAATTCCCTGCAATCTTCCGCAAAGGCTCGCAAGGATAAAACACGTCCCCGTTCGGATACACCCGCGGAAACATCGTCGGATAGCACTGGAAATTCCGAAACCGCAGCAGCGTTTCAATCGTCTTCGGCGTTCCGTTGATCGCCTGCGTTCCCGCGCGTCGCCG
>CATPAM010000460.1 GCA_955651735.1 Candidatus Acidiferrales bacterium
ATAAAATACGTAATCAGCGACAGCAGCACCAGGAAAAGCGCGAGCAATCCCGTGTACCAAAGCGTGAGCCGCAGGCGCACGGAATCAAGCATGGCTCTTCCTCGTCGTGGTATTACCTTTGCCGCGATGGTGCGTCGTGCCGTCCGCCCCCTGCGTTTCGCCTGCCGCCGCTTCGCCCGCTAGGCCAAAAAAATATCCCGCCCCTCGCCGTGTGTGCAGGAGTGGCTTGCTCCCTTCCGCATCAATCTTTCGTCGCAGCCGGTTCACGTACACTTCGATCAAGTTTGAAAACGGATCAAAGCTTTCATCCCACACGTGCTCGGCAATCTCCGCGCGGCCCACCACGCGCCCCGCGTTGCGCGCCAGAAACTCCAGCAGCGCGTACTCCTTGGTCGTGACCGGAATATCCCGCCCCGCCCGCGAAACGCTCTGCGCACCAGTATCCAGCACCAGGTCCGCGATGGAGATCCGTGCCGGCCGCAGTTCCCCGGAGCGCCGCAGCAGCGCGCGTAGCCGCGCCAGCAGCTCGCGAAACTCGAATGGCTTGGTCAGATAATCGTCCGCGCCATGATCCAGCCCGCTGATGCGGTCCTCCACAGCGTCACGCGCCGTCAGCATCAGGATGGGCATGCGTTGTCCCGCGCGCCGCAGCTCCCTGCAAACCTCAAATCCGTTGCGGCCAGGAATCATCACGTCCAGGATGACGAGGTCGTAGGAGTTGATTGCCGCTTCATACAGCGCATCGTCTCCGTTCGCCGCCACGTCCACCGCGTACGCCTGCTCGCGCAGCCCCTTGGCCACAAATCGCGCGATACGCGCATCGTCTTCAACAAGCAGCAGCCTCATGCCTTCGCTCTTTCCTGCAAATTGCCAATGGCCTGAGTTTACGCCAACTCCGCAGCCACCGCGAAGAAAGGCCCCTCCACCTAGCGTCGACCGCAAGCGCCATCACGAAAAATCCCTTGACACTGGCAAGCGCCTCGGTAATAGTAAACCGTATGGTTTACTATTCCACGGCCCCGCTGGACGCCACCTTCGCCGCCCTTTCCGACCCCACTCGCCGCGCCATCCTCGCTCGCCTAGCCCAGGGAGAAGCCACCGTAACCCAGCTTGCCGAGCCTTTCCCTTTCTCCCTCCCCGCCGTCTCCAAGCATCTCCGCGTTCTCGAATCCGCCGGAATCCTCACGCGCGAAATCGACGGCCGCATCCACCGCTGCCACCTCGCTCCCGAGCCCATGAAGACCGCTGCCCAATGGATCGACCACTACCGCGTCTTTTGGGAAAAACAGTTCGATGCCTTGGCCAAATATTTGGAATCCACTTCAGAGGAGAGCACCCAATGGCGACACCTCAGCAAACCCCGGCGTACACGCTCCAAGTCCGCCGCATCTTCGCGGCGCCGCGCGAAAAAGTCTTCGCCGCGTTTGCCCAGCGCGAACAACTAGAGCAGTGGATATGCAAGGACGTCTCCTCGCACATCGTTATCCACCACCAGCAGGACATCCGCAGCGGCGGGCGCTACCGCATCGAAGTACGCGACCCTGCCAAAGGGGAAACCTACATGGGCCGCGGCGTCTATCGCGAAGTGAAGCCTCCGGAGAAAATCGTCTTCACTTGGTCGTGGACCAAGGAGACACCCCACGGCGCTCCCGTCGAGCTCCATCCCGCCAGTCCCGAAACCCTAGTCACCGTCGAATTCTTCGCCCGCGGCAATTCCACCGAGGTCGTACTCACCCATGCCACCTTCGGCGCCACCAAAGATCGCGACGAGCACAACCAGGGCTGGAACGGCTGCTTTGATATTCTCGCCCGCGTGCTGCAAACCACCAGCAAGTCCGTGTAGCCGCCCGGCCGGCCGGCTGTGTTTTTTGGTCGCACAAGCGACATCGAGGCGTTGTAGGGGCGCGCTTCAGTTTATCCTGAGGAACGAAGGTGCGCGTCCCAGTCCGAGCCCCGCGAGGCTTTGTCTGCCTCACACCTGTAGCGCAGGTTTACCCTGAACCTCGAAGGACCCGCCGTTTGGGCCTGAGGCCTTTCCTTGTAGGGGGCTGATTCCCCTCACGTCACCACCCAAAAAAAATCCCAAAATAGTACTAGGTGTCTTGCTGTAGGTTGTGCTACGCTGTATTTGCGTTTGTTGCTCTTGTATCGCCTTTGGAGTCGTAAAGCGGTCGCAGGGTCAAACTTGCGGCTTTTTTTTGCGCCCAATGGCGGCCCGAAACTCTTTTGAGGGGTTCGGAGTCGAGGCACCAGATAGCTCATTAAGAGTTCGGTCCCAACCCGGCCGCGCTCAAAGTATGATCGCAATGCGGTCAACAGAAAAGAGTAGATGCAGTGAGTAAAGAACAAGGAACAGTGAAGTGGTTCAATGCCAGCAAGGGCTTTGGATTCATCCAGCGCCAGAGCGGCGAGGACGTTTTCGTCCATTTCTCCGCGATCGTGGCTGATGGCTACAAGTCGTTGAATGATGGCCAAGCGGTTGAATTCGAAGTCACCAAGGGCCCCAAGGGCCTGCAGGCCTCGAACGTCCAACCCCTCTAAGTAGGTGTGCTCCCGGTTCGCCGGGCGCACCACTTCACACACAAATCCCGGGCGGCACGCGCAAGCGTCCCGCCCGTTTTTGTTTTCAGGAGCCAGTCCTGGGATCGACGGATGGTTCCTTGTCGGGAGCACAAGTTTTCGCTATTCGCGTGGATCACGCCTTCTCCGCTATA
>CATPAM010000461.1 GCA_955651735.1 Candidatus Acidiferrales bacterium
ACTCAAGCCCGGCGTGACTCTCGAGCAGGCCCAGCAAGAAATTTCCGCCGCTGCGAAACGATTGGAAACCGATTTCCCGGCAACGAACCGCGGGCGCAGCATCAAGCTCTGGCCGCTGTGGCAAACGCCATTCAACAACGCCGGCACTCTTCTTCCCACGCTCGGCATCATGCTCGCGGTGGTCGTTTTTGTGCTCCTCATCGCCTGCGCCAACGTCGGTAATCTGCTCCTCGTCAGGTCCTTCGCGCGGCGCCATGAAATGACCGTTCGCGTAGCAGTCGGCGCCAACCGTAGCCGCCTCCTGCAGCAGCTTGTCACCGAAGGCCTGATTTTGTCGGCCCTCGCCGCAACCGGTGGACTCCTCGTCGCGCACTGGTGCCGTCACGCGCTCGTCCTGCTTTTCCCCGCCCGCAGCGGAGTGGCCATGACCCTGCCCGGTGAAATCGATTGGCGCGTCCTCGCGCTGAGCGCCGGTGTTTGCCTTATCTCCACTCTTCTGCTCGGGCTGGTTCCCGCAATTCAGACTGGAAAAATCGATCTCGCCAGCGCGCTGAAATCCGAAATGTCGGGTGTTGTCGGCGGTGGCCACGGACAATCGTGGCTTCGCTCCGGTCTGGTTGTTCTGCAGGTGTCTCTTAGTTTTCTCTTGCTGGTCGGAACCGGTCTCCTCATGCAGAGCCTGCAGCGCATTCGTAACCTCAACCCCGGTTTCTCCACGCAAGGCGTGCTCTTTACCGCGGTCGACTTGCGCGGCGCCGGCTACGATCCCCAGCGCGCCAAAACTTTTGACGATGCGCTGCTCGAGCGCGTCCAGGCGCTCCCCGGTGTCGAGTCCGTGGCCCTGGCGCGAGGCACGCCGTTGAGCTATGGCTATTTCTCCTCCTCCCCCATCGCCGTCGATGGCTATCAACCCCCGCCCGACGAGCAGCCTGCCGTCCAATACAACCAAGTCGGCCCTGGTTATTTCGCCACCATGGGAATCCCGCTTCTCTCCGGCCGCGAATTCAGCCGCGCCGATAACGAAACGGCTCTTCCCGTCGCCATCGTCAATGACGTCATGGCCGCTCAGTATTGGCGCGGCGACGATCCCGTCGGCAAGCGCCTTCAGGTCAAGGGTCAATGGCTCCAGGTAGTCGGTGTCGCCAAAGTCTCCAAGTACCAAAGCGTTCGCGAAAATCCAAAGACGTTTTTCTACGTCCCCCTGCGCCAGGATTTCTCAGTAGGAGCAGCCCTGAATATTCGCACGCGCATGCCCGCGGAAACGATCGCCACCGAACTTGCCCGTGAGGTGCACGCGCTCGACGCCAACCTCGCGCCCTACGAAGTGATCACCCTTCAGGAACAGATGGATCGCTCCACGTCCCCTCAGCGCGTCGCGGTAACCTTACTCGGAGTCCTCGGCGGCTTGGCCCTGCTGCTCGCCACCATCGGACTCTACGCCGTAATGTCCTACACCGTCTCCCAAAGCACCCGCG
Organism: Candidatus Acidiferrales bacterium; assembly: GCA_955651735.1. Lineage (GTDB taxonomy): Bacteria > Acidobacteriota > Terriglobia > Acidiferrales > UBA7541 > Acidiferrum. The sequence goes on from CATPAM010000461.1 coordinate 1,476, forward strand.
AACTCGGGTTGCGCATGGCCCTCGGCGCCCGCGCATCCAACCTCCTGCGTCTCGTGATGTCCCACGGCCTCGTTCTAACCGCAGCCGGCGTTGTCCTCGGCGCAGCCGTAGCACTAGCCTCCACACGCCTCTTGGGCAACCTCTTGTACAAAGTGAGTCCACGCGACCCGCTAGCGTTCGGCTCGGCATTTGTCGTCATGACCATCGCCGCCCTCGCCGCCTGTCTCCTCCCCGCCTGGCGCGCCACCCGCGCCGACCCCGCCCGCATCCTCCGCGACTAACAATTTGCGTGGCCTTCAGGCTGCGCTCGGCTCTACAAATATTTCCCCAAAAACTCCTTCACATCGCCTTCCCATATCCGCCACCCTTCCACTCCAAAAATCATGTGCCCCCAAGCAGTCCCCCCAGCATCTCGCCGCGGTGTGAACGCCGGATACACTATGAGCTTCGCCGTCGTGCCATGCGCCTCCGCTTCCCTCACCACCGCCTTCACCGACTCCGTCGTCCGATCGTTCTCCGCCACCATCCCCAGCAGCGGAACCCGAACCCTTCCCGCCGCCTCCCTCAGCGCCTTCTGCATCTCGGGACTGCGGTCCCACGTGAGCGTCGCGCCCGCCTGATCGATCACCACGCGAAACGCCGCGGACCGGCTCGCCGCAAACACACTGGTAATTCCACCGAACGACCATCCCATCACTCCCATCCGCGTGCTGTCCGCATACGACAGCGTCTTCACAAATGCCACCGCCGCCAAAGCATCGTCCGTCTCCTCCTGCACACGCCTCACGAATCGCGGACCGCGATCCTCCCCCACCGCCTGGCCAAACGTCTGCCCGTCGGACTTTCCATACCCGCGCCGCTCCGGCACCACCACCACATATCCGCTCGCTTCCAGCATCGCCCCCACATAAACAAACGGCATCTCCTCGCGGTCGCCTTCCACCCGCGAGCCATGGTTATAAATCACCACCGGAAATGGTCCCGCCCCCTCCGGCTTATACACGTAAGCCTCAATCTTCAATTTCCCGCTCGGATAAAACACCGTCTCGTAGCGCCGCTGCTCCACGCCAGTCTGCCCGCGCGCACCCGCAACGCAGACCAAACCAGCCATCACGATTTTCAGCAGTCGCATTGCTGCCTCCCCACCACCGTAAGCCGGTCATCCCGGCCGAAGCGGCGGCGAGTGCGGGTTTTCAGCTCGATTCGCCAGGTCCTCTGTGGGATTTCGCATCTGGGTGGCGCGGCGTCCAGTCT
>CATPAM010000462.1 GCA_955651735.1 Candidatus Acidiferrales bacterium
GCTGGTGTCCACCTCGCCCAGCTTGTGAATCACTTGCGGCAGGTGCTTCACCTGCACGTTGCACCGCTTCTGCATCTCCTGCACGTCCGCCGGCACATCGAAATCCGCGGGAAGGTACAGCACCGAAGCCGCCGCCAATTTCGGATCGACAATCACCTTGCAATCGTTCAGCGAGCGCGTCAGCGTATCCCACCCAGCAGCTATATAGCTGCGGATCTGCCGCAGCCCCGCTTCCTTCGCTGCCGCCTCTTGCGCCAAGCCTGCGGGAGCAAAAATGGCGCAGAAAACCAGTGCGGCAACTGTGGTTTGTGGGCAGCGAAAGCAGGCGCGATTGGTCCTCGACGATGCCCTCGAGCGTAGGTTTTTCATGGTGCCCAAGAGCATATTATTTTGCCCCGTTTAGAGCAATATCTCTTTTACCAAGAACACGATACGGGTGTATGAGGGTCGAGCTGGCAGAGCGGTTTCCGCCCCTGGGCCGGGGCTTTCGCTCAAGGGTTTGCGCCATCAATGGGGATGAGTGTTTCGGTGATGTGTGCGGCGCGCTCATCGGCGAGCCACAGAACCAGATCGGCGGCATCCGCGGGCTTCAGCCACTTCGAAAAATCCGCTCTGGGCATGGCCTTGCGGTTTGCCGGCGTGTCCATTGTGCCGGGAAGGACCACGTTCGCGGTGAGTCCCGCATCCTTGTTCTCTAGCGCCACCGTGCGCACAAGACTGACCAGTGCAGATTTGAATGTGAGGTAAGCGCCGAGGCCCGCGTGCGGCTCAAGCGCGGTGAGGCTGCCGATGGCCACGATGCGCTCGGCGGCGGATTTCCGCAGATGCGGAATCGCCGCGCGCAGTACGTAAAACGCGGAAGTAAGATTCAGGTCGCGCATCTGCTCCCAGGTGGCGTCGTCGGTTTCCGCCACGGATGCGCCGCCGGCAAAGCCGCCCAGCACGTGTACTAACACATCGAGCCTGCCGTAGCGGTCGATGATGGAGCCAATCGCACGATCAACCGCGGCTGCCTTCGTAAAGTCCACCGGCAAAGCCGCGAAATTGGGAACCGGGAAATCTTCCGGCGCGATGCTGCGCGACGCCCCAACAACCGTCGCCCCGGTCGCCAGGAAACGCTGTGTCACAAAGGAGCCAAGGCCCCCTTTTGCTCCCGTGATGAGTACCACTCTGCCGCTCATAGCCCGCCAATCCGCAATCCTAATTTGCGTTATCCGAGAATCAACTATCCGCTCTCGAGAACTGATTTCAACAGCATTTATTCCCACGGCTTCCGCCCGCCGGCGGCACCGCTGGATTTTGCGCGAATCCGGGACCCGATAGGCTAACCCGGCTGTTTTATACCGATACCCTTGACAAGCAAAGTACAATGTCCGTACCTCTTAAACGGGGTTCTCACGTTGTTATACTGCCAGGCCATTCCGCCCTTCCGAAAAATCTCACACTGGAGGTAAGTGCTCATGTCTGGGATTACCACTCGTGTTTTTCGCGCGGCATCAAACGTACCGTGGTTAGTTTCTAATGGCATTAACCGCCTTTTCCCCCACGGGAATCAGCCTAGTCCGAGTTGGGCTCCTGGCCGACTTCTCAAGTGGCGGGAACGGATGCCAATGGCTACAGGGGTTCCCCGAAAAACCCTGTCGCTATGTCCTGACTGCAATGTTGAAGCAGTGGAAGCGGTCCTCAAAGGTGAGATAGATCTGGCAGTTTTCCGAGACAACCCCGGAATCCTTGAAGCCGAGATCGTAGAGGAAGGCGGACGCATCCTGATGCGGAAGGCCTGCGAGAGGCATGGTCCGTTTGAAGATGCACTATCCAATCACCCGGATTTCTTTCAAAAGATGGAACGCCTTGCTTTCGCCAGAGACTTCGAATGCGTTGACGATTGCAATGTGCATAGTCATGGTCCAAACAGCATTAGGTCAGGTAGAGGGACGTATTTAATCGTCGATCTAACGAATCGGTGCAACATGATGTGTTCGCCTTGTTTCATGGATGCGAACGCTGCCAGCTACGTTCACGAATTGAATATGGAAGACATAAAGGTCATCTTTAACAACGCACTTTCCTTCAAGCCTCAGCGAGAGATCAACGTCCTCTTCTCAGGAGGAGAGCCCACGCTTTCATCGATTTTCTTAGAGGCCGTTCAGCACGCGAAGAGCAGGGGGTTCCACCGGCTTCACGTTGCGACGAACGGGGTGCGTTTTGCAGAGAGCAGAGATTTTGCGTTGGAAGCAAAGGAAGCGGGCCTGCACGCCGTATACCTGCAATGTGACGGAGTCTCTGAAGCAAAGAACAAACATCGTGGGTTAGCCAACTACATGGAAGTGAAGCGAAACGCGCTAGACAATATCGCTGCGGCTGGGATGCGAACCACGCTTCAAGTTACAGTGACCAACGGCCTCAACAACGACCGGCTTGGCGACATTGTCCGTTTCGCGATTCAGAACATAGACAAAATCCACGGTGTCGTTTTTCAGCCCGTGATGTTTGCCGGCAGGGATGACCGCGTATCCGCCGATGAGCGATACGCTCGGCGCTATCCTGTCACGCAGCTCGCCTTCGATCTGCATGACCAGACTTCAATTGGCTGGCAGCCAATGCGGGACTGGTTCCCTCTCTCAACCTTTGGGATATTTGCTCACCTTTGCGATGTGCTTAACCCTGAGGCAGAGCTGGGAAGCCTTTTCCAGGAGACGCATCCCAACCGTGGGATCTTCAGCCTCTTGCTCGTGGACACGCATCAGAAAGATGCGGTCCCGATTCCCGTCTTTTTTAACATCGAGCAATTCATGCGCGACATTGTGGAAATAACGGACTCTGGACGAGGACCGGTAGCAACTAAGGCCCTTGTCTCGCTTTCGACACTCCGTAATTTCGACAGGCAGAAGGCCCCCTCCGGGTTTGGGCTTGCAGAACTTAGGCGTGTGCTTGAGGACTGTTTCTATCGTATTGCCGGCAGTAGCGATCATTGGTCTCAAAAAGCCTATGCGTATGACGGGCGATGGAGAGTCATGATCTTTAACGGTATGTGGTTCCAAGACGCCTTCAATTACGACTTCTCAGGAATCTGCAATTCCACTACTCCTGTCGCAACGACTCAAGGCGAAATCAGTTTTTGCGCGTACTACGGCGGAGGTTGGCGAAAAGTCGTCGAGCACCAAAGCCGAACGGCAACGCTGGCGGAATGGCATAGGGCCCACGGTCGCCACGAAATCTACGCCAACGGCAAAAAAGTTGACCTTGGGCAGCCGATGGATAACGCAGAGGCCAAGTTTGTTCAAATTGAAGCCGAACCTCTGGCAGTTCCAACCAAGAACTGACATAAGCATGCCCTTTGCCCGGCACGATCCCATGATCCTCGGTTGACGTTTTGCGAAAACAGGTTCTCTGAATAGACACGGGCGGAACTGTCCTCGAAGCCCTTATCCCACACGCAACGGTGTGTTCAACAGAAAGGCACAGCCGTCTTTGCAAGAGCTAATGAAAAGCAGGTATGAACGGACTGAACAATTTGAGCCCGTCCATTGTTTGCTCTTGGACCGGGAAACCAGAAAGCTTTACATCTGCCCAAGAGATCAGGCGATACTTTTCCTTTCGCGCTGGCGGAGCCAGATGAGAAGGACGCACCCAGGGTGTTCATTGATGATCTGCGAATGAGTCCAGGCTATGACGATGATAAGGTTCCACAGCACGGAGCAACTGACACCACAACTCGCAGCAGCAGATCCAAGCACCAATTAAGCGTGGCTGCGAAACCGCACTAACTCTAGGTTATGCTATGTTTTAAGAGCTGCCGTGCCCGGGTGGCGGAATGGCAGACGCTGAGGACTTAAAATCCTCCGGGGATTTTTCCTCATGTGGGTTCGACTCCCACCCCGGGCACCAATCTTAGTGATTTGTTTTCATCTAGTTGACGCGTCCCTTCGGAAACTGTACCTGTTTTGTACCTGCCATTTGCGACGCAATGACAGGATCATCGGCCCATGCACGCTGGATGTCGGCCTCAAGCTGCTCTTGGCGCGAGCGAATCCACGGGCTGTAATGCTTTTCTGTGATCCGCACACTTTGATGGCCGAGCAAAATAGAGACGCGCTCGATCGGCACGCCTGCGAGAAGCAATTCAACGGAGAACGTGTCGCGGAATCGGTGCGAGAGCAAGTTGCCCTGACCCTTGGACACCTTGGCTAGGACGAAAAGTTTGCGTATGCGCGTCTGCCAGCTACGCACGATGCTTTCGAGTTTGCCCACTCCGCTCCAAAAATAGAGCGTCGGTGTGACTCGCGGAGTCACTTCGAGAGCCTTCAGGACAAAATCAGGAAGGACTGTGTAAACGGGAGTTCCGGTCTTTTGCGTGTACAGAAACAGCCGCTTCCCTTCGAATCGGTCCACGCTGAGACTTACCGCGTCCCCGATCCGCATGCCGCTGTAGCGCATTAAGAGAACTAGAGCCTTGAGCCGGAGCGCGTTCAAGCCTCCCGACTTGCAGATCTCGAACACGAATTGGTCGCAGGCCGCAAGTATCTTCACCATCTCGTCGCGAGTGAACGGCATGGTTGGCCGGATAGAAACCCGGGGCGCTTTGAGCAACGAGGCAGGGTTGTTCTCCACCCATCGGCGCTCATGCGCGTAACGAAAGAACGCCCGCAGGCGTTCGAGTTTTTTCCCCGCGGTGCGAGGCCCATCCTTCCACGTCGCTCGAAATTTGCTCAGTGTATAGAGGTCGAACTCGGGAAGAGAATGCAGTCCGACGCCTTCGGCGAATGCCTTCATCTGGTTTTCGAGCAGTTTGTACTTTCGGATCGTTGAGTCAGAGAGCTTGCGAGCCACGAGATCGGCCAGCAGGCTCTTCCATGCGTCGGCCAGGGTTGCCGGCGCTACGCGCTCGATAATTTGCTCTTCGGCTTCCCACTCCTGGACTTTTTTGTTGGCTTTCGTCCAATCACGCAAACAGAGAGACTGCCGAATCTCCTTGCCGCCGAGAACACCGTCAACCCAGATTCGGCATTTGCAGTGATGGTAGTGCCGTCCTTCCGAGAAGTGCGGGCAGGTAGGTTTGTGACGCCGGTAGAGAGTTAGCATGGTTGCCTCCCCTGAAACAGTGACGGCATTCTATCC
>CATPAM010000463.1 GCA_955651735.1 Candidatus Acidiferrales bacterium
ACCTCATGACCGACGGCCGCGTCCACCAGGCGTTTCTCGGCGTGCAGACGATTTCGATTGGTGGCCAGCTCGCCGAAGCGCAGGACCTTCCCGCGCAGGAAGGCCTCTTGGTGGAGTCCGCAACCAAGGGCGGACCCGCTGCCGCGGCTGGCGTTCGTGGTGGCGACCGCGTGGTGCGCGCCGGAATGCAGCGCATCTCTATCGGCGGCGACCTCATCGTTGCGGTCGACGGCCAAAAAGTCGCCAGCCCCTTCGACCTCAACATCCTGCTAAATCGCAAACGCCCCGGCGACACCGTCACGCTCACGGTCTACCGCGGCGGCAAAAAAATTGAGCTCCCCGTAAAACTCGGCGAGCGCACCGGCGCCTAGCTTCAAGGCCGCGACGCACTTTTTCCAAATTGCGTTCGGTACCTTGCTCGATCCTCTTCAGCCAAAGAAAACCAGCCTTCCGCGATGTCTCGTACTCGTTCCAACTCGTACTGCATCTCCGCGTGCTTGGCTTCGAGCATCTGCTGGTCCGCGTCGGCGGGCACGTAAATTGGCGGCGCGAACAAAATCACGGTGCGCGCAAACGGTATCGGCAGCAAGAAATGATCCCACGTGTTGGTGAATGTTTTCCCGCGATCGACGCCGATGTGAAATACCATCACCGGGCAGCCGGTCTTGCGCGCCAGCATCACCGGGCCGGGCTTGGCCACGTAGCGCGGCCCGCGCGGTCCATCAATCGTGAACGCACAGTCGACGCCTTCTTCCAGCCGCCGCGCCATCACCGCCAATCCACGCAATCCTCCGCGCGACGAACTTCCCTGCGCCGTCCCAAATCCCAGCCACTCGATGACCTTGCGCGTCCACTGCCCGTCGAAAGCTGTGGTGTTCATCACCACCGTGCCATGATTCCGATGCCACCACACAATCGGAATAATGACGCGATGCCAGAAGGCCCAAATGCACCGCTTCCCCGAAGCGTACACGCCCTCCGCATGCTGCCACCCTAGCACTTCGTACCGCAGCGTCGGTCCCAGCACGCGAATCACGCTGTACACCGCCGCGGCAATCACGGGAATCTGCATCCGCCGCGACCACGGCACCTCCGGCAGCCGAGTGTCGTAGTGCACGTTCACCGCGTCTGCACTATTTTCACCAGCCGCCGCACTCGTTGCCGCGCGGTCAGTTCCCTGCTGCGCTTCGCGGGCTGCTTCCTTTGGGCTCATCGGCGTATAGTATAGTGTTCTAACGTCGCACCGTCGCGTCGTGTTCCGTCCCCGCATCTAAGTTCCTCGGAGCCTCTTAATTGCCGCCAGCTCGCGCCAAACGAACTGCATTTTTTGGAGGTCAGCGGCTTGTTTACCCTGAGCCTCGAAGGGCCGACCCTTTCGAGGCTGAGTGCCACTCGAAAAAAGTACGCATAGCTTTGTATCTCGCACTGGCCGCGATTTTCCTCGCCGCGCTGTGCCTCCCACGCTCCGCGCACACCGACCAGCCTTCCTACGACACCGTTGGCGCCATCGAGGGCGAGGATGTTTCCGTGCAAGGTCCCCTAAGCATCGAAGTAGTGCAGGGCCGCACACGGACGATCCTCCGCAGCGGAAGTGACGTCCGTGTGAATTCTGGCCAAGCTCGTATCGACCTGGTCGAAGGCGGCCAAATCGCAGTTTGTGGTCCGGCCCACCTCTCCGTTCTGAAATCCGTCAACTTACTCACCGTTGCGCTTGACACCGGCACCATCCACGCGCGGATCGACCGGCATCCGACGCTGACGATTTACACCGCGCAAATCCAGGCCAAGCCCATCGCCATCGGCGACGCGCCGCAGGATACGCTGGTCGGGTTCGACCAGACCGGCGCGATGTGCATTCGCGCCGACAGCGGCGCCGTGCGCGTCGAGCAGCAACTCACCGCGCAAACCATCGTAGTGCCTCAGAGCGGCGAGGTGCTCATCATCAACGGTCAGCTCGAAAGCCTGCGCAGCGGAGTCACGCACTGCTCTTGTGAATTGCAGCTTGCAAAAACTCTGACCGCAACTCCGCCGCAAAGCGAAGTCAGCCGCCTCCCGACTTCCGAAGAAATGCAAGAAGCCAACCGTCAAGCCTCGAAAGCACCAGAAGCACCCCCCGCTCCATCAAAACCCGCAGCAAAAGAAGCTCCCGTGTATCAGGTCTTCATGCCGCCGCTCTCCTACGATGCCAGCGCTAAAGTGCAGCGCGACAATTTCGATCCGCAACTCATCGTGCAGGTGCGCCGCGTGCGCGTTCGCCCCACGCTGATCTTTCAGGGCAGCGTCAAAGACGAACCCGCAGTCGCAAAAAATGCACCGCCCGCCGCTTCTCCAAAAACGCCCGAAACGACTCCGCCACCGAGCCAGCAAGCGCAGCAGAAAAATCCGCAAAGCAACAACTCGATCATCGCTCGCATACGCGCCTTTTTCCGCAGCCTTTTCTCTTAACCGACGATTATTGCAGCGCCCCACAATCTTTATTTTCAAAGACCTCCCTAATGCCCGCAA
>CATPAM010000464.1 GCA_955651735.1 Candidatus Acidiferrales bacterium
CCCGGGCAGCAAGCAGCGGTTCAGTAGAGGAGATCGTCAAGATTGCATACACCTCAGCTCTGCCGCTTGGACGAAACCAGGACTCCGTATTTGCTCCCGAGTCAAACGGGCCAACAGGAAGTTAGCATCTGAAGAATCGTAACTTCCGGCTTGCCGACAATACCGCCGGAATGTGCCGGCGGCTTCGAGGTTTTTGCGTGCCTTTCACTGCCGAAACACAGGGTCTCGTTATGCAAGGGCTGATACACTGCACGAAGTTGGCATTCTAGCTGCTAGAGGAGGACTCATGGAGCCTTCTGCTCCGGCTCAGTCCGCGTCAGACCGTTACCCCCGAGCCGCTAGCCCAATCCACACGATTTTAGTGCTCGCCGCGATGGGCGGTTGGACGATTGGGCATAGGATTTTTGCAGATCAATTGAGCGCGACGGCTAATCCGAACCGCGTGCGCTTTTATGTAGCCACCCTTTTCTACGAATGGCTCTTGTTCATTCTGGTGGTGGTGGGCGTGCGGCGTAATGGCGCGTCTGTCCTCATCGTTCTCGGAGAAGATTGGCATTCCGTCCGCCAGGTGCTGCGGGATATTGGAATTGCCGCTGGGTTTTGGATCGTTGCGGCGATGCTCCTTTGGATATTTGGCTGGCTCCTCCGCATCGCCGCTCTGGGTCGCAATGTGTCCATGCTACCGCATCGAGGTATCGAACTGACACTATGGATAGCGCTCTCAGTTACCGCCGGTATTTGCGAGGAAACGATCTTCCGAGGTTACCTACAACGGCAGTTCATGGCCCTGACTAAGAGCGCTCCCGCCGGCATTCTCCTTTCTGCCGCAACATTCGGCGCGGCTCACGCGTACCAGGGCTTCCGGATGGTGATTCTGATCGGCCTGTACGGAGCAATGTTCGGGATTCTGGCCTATTGGCGCGGAAGCGTTCGCCCTGGAATCATCGCTCATGCGTGGAACGATTCATTGAACGGAGTGCTTGCCAGTTTGAGGCATTAGGGTCTGTTTGCTGCCAGTGATGTGAAGTCAGTCAGTGGGGATGTAGTCCGCCTTGTCGGCCTGGGATTGCGCTCCATCGTGCTCAAACGTAATAATCGGCAGCGCCGCCTTCTCCGCCGGCTTATCCTCCATATGAATCGAACCGCCCGGTCCGTTCCCCGCCGTCCCGCCGCTGATCAGCCGCTTCCGCACATTGTCCTGCGCAATCACAGTCGAGCCCGCATTGCTGAACGGCGCGTTCCCGCCGGTATGGTCCCCGTGATGGTGCGTGTTGGTCACAAAGCGCACCGGCTTGTCCGTGATCCCCAAGCTCTGCAGCGCCGCCTGATCTTGTCCGCCAGCGGAGCAAACTGATCGTCCACAATCACGATCCCGTCCTCGCCAATCGACGCCGCGACGTTCCCGCCCGCCCCTTCCAGCATATAAATGTTGCCGGAAACTTTCGTGACCTTGATTTGCACCTTCGAGAAATCTTGCCCCTCCCCGCTCCACGCCGCCGGCGCAGCAAACTCCACGGCCGACACCAGCATCAGACTAACCAGCAGTTTCGTCATGCCAATCCTCCGCGCACTTTTCCGCACAACGAGCGCCGGGATTCTATCACTGGAGCTGTCACAGGCATATCATAGGGACGTCGCTATGCAGTCTCGCTCGGTCAGCGAGGTGCAATTATGAACTCTCTCGAATCGCCAAAATATCTGCGGGTCGCATTGCCGATCGCGCTCCTTAGCGCTGGCCTCACAATCTTTCCCCTCACCGCCCTCGCCGCGCAGCAACCACACCCCTCTCCGCCGCCTCACGACATGGATCACATGCAGCACAACCACGGCGGCTTCATGCAAGAAGGCATGCACCACGCCGTGGCCAAAGGCATCAAGCTCGAGCAGCAAGTCGACGCCGCCACGCACACTATCACCCTGCGCGAAGGCCCCCTCACGCTTCCCGCCAACACCAGTCACATGAAGATGCCGCAGCCTCCCGACGTTTTCTGGACCATTCCGCTCGACGCCTTTCTTCTCGCCTACACCCCGCGCCTGGTCGACGCCAGTGGCAACTCCGTCCCCGGCATCGTGCTCCATCACACCGCGTTCTGGAACACCGATCGCTCCGATTTTCTCTGCCCCAATAAGGAAGAGCACATTTTCGGCGCCGGCAGCGAGCTCACCAACTGGATGGAAATTCCCGGCTACGGCTATCGCGTGCAAACGGGCGACAACATCCGCATCGAGACTATGGTCCACAATCCCACCGGCACGTCCTACGACAAGGTCTACCTCGAAGTGAAAATTCCCTACGCCCTGGCGGCCGCGGACCCGACCGCCTCCACCAAAAGCGTCTATCCCACCTGGATGGACGTGCAGTCCTGCGGCAACTCTGGCTACGACCTGAAACCAGGCAAAAACAAAAATACCGGGACCGTCACCGTGAAATACAACGGCATCCTCCTCGGCGTCGGCGGCCACATGCACGATTACGCTAAACAGATCGTTTTGGAAGACGCCACCCGCAAAGAGACCGTCGCCACCCTCGACGCCCAGCTCGACGAAAAGGGCCAGCTCCTCAGCATGCCCGTCGTCACCTTTTTCGACCGCGGCGGCTACAGATTCGCCGCCGGCGACCAACTTCGCATCACCGCTACCTACGACAACACCACCGGCAAGGCGCTCCCCTCCGGCGCCATGGGCATCGCCGTCGGCTACTTCCTCCCCGCCGACGATTCCGTTATGTCCGCCCTTCGCCGCAAACCCAAGCTCCCCGCCCGCCAAATCGCGGCCACTCACGACATGTAGTCGCGCCTGCTCTTCCGGACGGGCCGTCCCCCGGGGCGCTTTTCCACGTCACCAGCCATAGTCTATGTAGCCGTATCCACAGGACTTACTCCACTTACCCTCGCGTACCGGACGGCTGGCTTCCCGTACCATTGTTGCCGTCCCTCGCCACCCTTACTTTGTGCCTGCACGCCGCTGCACCTGGCGTCCGAGGCACAATTCGTGGCAACTCCGCGCAATCCGCATTCGGGCGATTCCCGCCCCCTCACGCTCAGCGTCCTTCGCTGGTACGGTCTCGCATTCCTGTTGTTGGGCGTCCTTTCCGCCGTCACCGGGTTTGAAGTCGGCCACCTCAAAGCCGTCTGGGCCAAACTCAAACTCGGAGAACTTGCCAGTGCAACCGCTGCCGTGCCCGCATCGCAGCCCACCGCCGACGCCGTAAACGCCGAATTCGCCGAGCTCACCCGCCTCGCGCCGCAGCAGCAAGCCGAGCAGCTGCTCGAGCTCGCGATTCGTCGCCAGCCAGCCTCGCTCGACCTGATCCGCCAAAATGCGGATAGCTGGCGCGGCCGCCTGCAAAATACCGATCGCTTGTTCGATCTCGTGCTCACCGCCATGAAGTCCGACGATCTGCGCGTGCGCGGCGCGGCCATCGATGTCGACCTCGCCGCCAACAATCTCAGCAAATCCCCCAAGACCGTGGCCCACCTCGTGAACCTGATTCGCAAGGATCCCAACGAGCGCCCCTTCGCGCTGTGGCGTCTTGGCGCGCTGGGCAATCGCGGCGTGCAGCCAAAACTCGTGCTCACGCACCTGCTCGCTTTCGCGCGTGATCCCAACGAGCAAACACGCTTTTGGGCCGTCGAGGGCCTTGCCATGCTGGGCACCGATGGCGCCATCGATCCGCTGCTCGATCGCTTCGCGCACGATCCTTCGCCGCAGATACGCCAGCGCGCTGCCGTCGGCATCGCCGAATCCGGCATGCTCACCCACCAACAGCGTTTCGCCGCCGTTCCCGATCTCCTGAATTTTCTGGATGATGATGCTTTGGATTCCGACACGCGCGGCTGGGTCTACGGTGCTCTTCGCCTCATCACAGGTGAGGCCCTCGGCAACAACGCGCAAGCCTGGCAGCAATGGTGGGCTCACCACGATTCCACCAAGAAATCCCGCTCCCCCAAAGGCGTGCTCTTCGCCTAGCACAAGACCGCTCGCTGAATTCTCTTCTTCAAGTATCAAGCCGCCAAAGCGCTGATGTTGGCGCCGCCGAGGTTTTTGGAGTGCGGCAGTCTTGCTGACGCTTTCACGTCGCCAGCCCAACTAGACTCTCGCAAATCGCTGCTGTTTCGAATCTCCAATTTCCAACCTCGCTTGTTGTATATTGGCCGCCGCACTTATTGAGGAGGCGCTATGAGCATGTGGTCACGCCGTAAATTCTTTCTCACCTCGCTCGCCGGCAGCGCAGCCGCCGGCGTAACCAATCTATTCGCGCGCGCCACGCCCGGAGCTGCCGCAAGCAATGGCGCGCGTGCGGTCACGCCCGCCGTACAAGGCAAGCGCCCGCTCATCATCTCCAGCGCCAACGGCGTCAATGCGCTCGGCCGCGGCATGGACATCCTCAAAAAAGGTGGCGACACGCTCGATGCCGTCGTGGCCGCCGTCACCATCGTCGAAGACGACCCCAACGACGACTCCGTCGGCTACGGCGGCCTCCCCAACGAACAGGGCGAAGTCGAGCTCGACGCCAGCGTCATGCACGGCCCCACACACCGCGCGGGCTCCGTCGCTTCCGTGCGCCGCATCAAAAATGTCTCACGCCTCGCGAAGACCGTGATGGAGCGCACCAATCACGTCATGATCGTTGGCGACGGCGCACGCCGCTTCGCGGTGGACGAAGGTTTCGAGGAAATGAATCTCCTCACCGAACACTCCCGCAAAATCTGGCTGGCCTGGAAAGCGTCCACTTCCTTCAACTGGCGTCCCGGCATCGACAGCCCCGAATGGAAAGAAAAAATGTCCACGATCTTTAGTGACACGCCCGCAGACCAGGCTCTTATGGCCTACGCGCAGCGCGTCATCGCCGATCCGCCCACCGGCACGATTCCCTGCATGGCCGTCAACGAAAAGGGCGACATCTCCGCCACTACCACCACCTCCGGCCTGGCCTGGAAAATTCCCGGCCGCGTTGGCGATTCTCCCATCATCGGCGCCGGCTGCTGCGTCGATAACGAAGTCGGCGCCGCCGGCTCCACCGGCAAAGGCGAAGAAAACATCAAGATCTCCGGCGGCCACACCATCATCGAAATGATGCGCAAAGGCATGTCGCCCACCGATGCCTGCCTCGAAGCTATGGCCCGCATCGCACGCAACTACAACAACGACAAAAAGAAGCTCGCCACCTTCCACATCTTTTTTTACGCGCTCAACAAAGACGGCGTCCACGGCGCCGCCTCTCTTTGGCAGAACGCGTACGACAAGGGTCGCCGCGCGACCTACGCCGTTCACGACGGGACCGAAGCGCACCTCGTCGATTGCGTCCCCTATTTCAACGAAACCGCCGTCAGCGACTAGCGGTTTTCCCGTCGTTCTTTAGTCGGTCCGTTGCCGCCATCACCGGGTAGCTCAAGCCCGCCTTTTGGGCCTGAGGCTTTTCCCCTCATGATCTAGTAAGTCTGTTCGTCCGGCGTCCTTATGTGACCTCCGTGCTCCTCAGTGCCCTCTTTGTTAACTCTTTTTCTTAGCTTTCACATTTCGCCAGCAGGCTGGTAACCTTTCCAATTC
>CATPAM010000465.1 GCA_955651735.1 Candidatus Acidiferrales bacterium
ATCCGGGAATCGGCCTCGACCGCGTCCGACGCCATTTTTCTGTGGAAAACGCATACCGGGACAGCACCATCGCTGATCACATACACCCTGCATCAAGATAGCCTGAACAGCGTGGATGACCCCAGCATCTGCTGACAGATCGAAGGCTGCAAAGTACTGGAGAAAAATAAAAGGTGAAGGTCGTTTCTCTACGAGTCGGTAGAGCAGTGTGGTTGCCGCCGTCCTAAATAACGTTATGATCTCACAAAAAGGGGACAAGACAAAATGAGTGCTCTTAAATCTCTGACTTTTACAACACTCCCGAAGATTGGCGCGAACCCGACACTGGATCGCCGGACGAACATGATCGCGCGTTTGGAGGAGCAAAAGGTTCTGCTGAATGATCCCAACTATATTCGGACCGTGCGGGCCTGGGTGAAGAAGGACGGTCGGTTCACGCTGGTCGATAAGCAGGAGCGCGTCTTGCCCTGGTGGCGGGTGGATGCGAACGGGTCCTATGTCTTCTTTGTTCGGTTAGGATCGAAACCCATTGAGTTCGAGAAGGGCAAGAACGCAATCGCCGTCCCGTCGTTCGACAAGATCCCCTTCGTCATCAATATTGTGATCACTGCGGTGCGCAACGGCGAGTTGGACGATCAACTCGCGCCGGCGAAGAAACCAGCGACGGCTGCGACATCTCGCAAGGCGGCGTGAGAACTATATCAGACGAGACCCCAATTAAAGGCGCGCTTCGCGGCCAGCTGGATTAGCGGGCTTGTGACAGAACAGGCGGAAGCGCCCTAGATAGCCCGGCAGTGTTCTGGAAGGTATGTCCCATGCGGCGGGCCTGCCATAACAACAAGGCTTCTTGAACTTCCTTGTCCGGTTCGGCGACCAGCCGAATGATGGCGGCCTTAATCGCGCTATCGCGTTCAGTGGTCGTTTTTGCCTGGCACATTTTGGCCTGCAGCACGATAAAGGCGGTTTGAAGAGAGGCCAGCTTTTGCTTCTGTTCCTCAGTCATGGCTGCTCACTCCAATGGATGCGTCAGGCGAACGGGGCCGCAAGCTGGCCTGTTTCCCTGGCGCAATGACACGCCAGGAGCGCCGTTCAGATTAGTGGTACGGAGAAATCGGTCATCAGCAACCCGCCTTCGGTGGCTGTCGGTGGCAAGTCCCGGCCCGGATGTTCGACGCTCCGGGTCGGGGTGCTCACCGTGCGCTGACCTGGGTTTCCTTCAAGTTAATTGTAGCTGCGACAGTCGGGAAATTTGACGCAACCTGTTTAGGGTCGAAAAATAGAACTCCGCTTACCTGGATCAGTGTTTGGTCGCGAGTTCGATGATGGCGTCAGTCGGTTTGGGCTCGTGAGGTGCCAGACTCGTCAGATCAGCGTCGGTCCAATTTGCAAGATTTACAACCCTCGCCGCCTGAGTTCCCGCCCGAGTTGCTTCGACGGTCGGCTCCACAATGTTCAGTCCATTACTGTCGAGGAAAAAGGTGTGATCCCCGAACAATTCGTTCAGCTGCGGAACCACCGGATGGCTGTCGGGAATGGCTTGACCTTCTGCTAATTGACTCAGGGTTCGCTCGACCTGTGCGGAAGTCAATTTCATTGCTCACTCCTTTCGATTGGGTTCGCCCTGCACCACAAAGTCCCACGGCCATCACGCGCTGGTCTCCGACCTCAAGGTGGCCAAACGCTACAGAGATCGCGCGTAGACTCACGTAGGGTGTCCGCGCGCATGATCAAGCGATCAACGGAAACGGCGGCGCGACCAGCAATCATTCGATTCGCCCTGTGACTAGTGGTTCGCGGCGTCTTCGCGTTGTCCCGTACGCATGCGACCCCTCGACGCACGGGTCGAGAGCGTGTTGAGCCTTTTCAGCGGCTTGCCTGCGAGTCGTCGTCGGCTTGCCTGCGAGTCGCCAGTGCATTGTCGGCATTTCGTCTCGACATGCCAGGGCCGCCTAAATCGGTGGAACTGCTCCAGCTATATGCTGTTGGCTCGGACGCGGTCGCAAACATAACGAGCTGCGGCCGTAAGCATAATTGGTCGCCTTCAAGCTGGCGGGCTAATTACGACTACGGAACAAATGCGAGCAAGAGACAATATGCGACAATCTATGCGATTACCAATGCGGTCTCTCGCCGGAGGCGTTACAACAGCCGTGTGGGTTCTCTCCGTTCCCGCAGCGAACGCTCAGGCCCAATTCCCGTCATCGGGTCCCTCCGAACAGAGGCCGAGCTTTCCAGACGAGAAGAGCATTCCAGACCAGAATAGCATTCCAGATCAGAAGCTCGATGCGGCCGCTGCTGCCTTGGAACAGGTGGCCAACGTTAGAGAGGATTATCAACAGCGAATGGAGGACGCGGCCCCGTCCGACAGGCAGGGCATAGCTGATGAGGCCAAAAATGCCCTTGTAAAGGCAATCACCAATCACGGCCTCTCGATAGAGGAGTACACCTCGATTCTGGTGATGGCACAGAACGATCCTGTGGTTCGCGAAAAAATCCTTCAGCGCATCCGTTCGTCGCCCAAGTAGTCCCTATCGCGCACGTTTAGTCCCACTGCGGGCCTCGGGTGGGAAGACTCTTACCCACAAATGACATTTTGAAAAAAGTCATTGGAATGTCGCGCGAATTCTCATTAACTTGCATAACATTTTGGGACCAGAGACTTTTCGCATGTGAGCTGCACTATTGGACAAGACAGCCTGATCCACTTTGTCGAAGGCGCTTGGCCGTCGCTTGACCCGACCGACTATCAACCGTGCTGGGCGATTGATGCGCTGTGCGAGCACTTGCAGGCGGTCGCGTACGGGCACATCAAGCGGCTACTAC
>CATPAM010000466.1 GCA_955651735.1 Candidatus Acidiferrales bacterium
CGCGGGGGAGCCGGCGAGCGCGTGCTCGAGAGCAGGCATGTCATCGGCCTGTTCATGCTGATGCTTCTATTCTCCGGCGTTTTCTTCACTCTCGGCTACGTCATGGGCCGCAATCAGTACGACGGCCAGGTGCGCGCCGCTTCGAATCCGCGCACTCTTCAGCCCACCCACATCGCTCCCAAATCCGAACCTTCCGCGAAGCGCTCGAACGAAACGCGCCGCGATTCCGATCCCGCCACCGACGTCAATTCCCAGCCCAACTCCGACTGGAGCTTCTACAACTCCGGCAAGTCTTCTTCGCCCGACGACAATCTCAAGCCTGCCTGGTCCCTGCCAGTTCCGACTTCGCGCACCGTTCCAACTTCCGCGAAAGGGAGGGGCGGAAAATCTGCCGCTGCGCCCCCGATCCCCGCGAATTCCTTCACCTTGCAAGTCGCCGCGCTGCGCCGTGAATCCGACGCCATGAGCCTTGCCACTCACCTGCAAAAGAAAAAATTCCCCGCCTTCGTAGTTTTCTCGCAGGGCGACAAATATTACCGCGTGCAGGTTGGCCCCTACGCCGATCAAAAATCCGCGGACGCCGCCAGGAAGGGCCTCGAGGGCGCCGGCTTCAAAGCTATTGTGAAGCATTGACGCCGTTGCGTTCCTGGACTCATTTTTTCCCACCGTACCCGGGATCAGCCACTCCCGCCGCGTTTCGCTTGGTCTGCTCCGCCGTCTCCGGCGCGGCGCTGTCTCTTTCCTACACCGGATTTTACTTCAGCGTCTACTCCTGGTTCTGCATCGGTCTTCTCCTCCTCGTCATTTTGGACGCGCGCCCGCCCATCGCCTTCGCTTGCGGCTTCGTCCACACGCTCCTTTTCGTTTTTACTTCCGTACCCTGGATCGCCACCGTGCTCGCCGTTCACGGCGGCCTGTCTCGCGTCGGCGGCTGGGCCATTCTGTTTCTCATTGCTTCTGTTATAGGCATTCTGACCGGCACATTCGCCTGGTGCGTTCGCCGTCTCGCGCAGCGCAGCCTGATGTTGGCCTGCGCCGGCGCGCCGTTTCTCTGGGTCACCTTCGAATTCGCCCTCGCGCATCTTCCAGAAATTAGTTTTCCTTGGAATTTGCTCGGCTATCCGGCCTCCGCAAATCACGCTCTTCTCCAGCTCACCACCATCACCGGCATTTGGGGTCTCTCCTTCGCGGTGGCCGCCTTCAACGCGCTTCTCGCCTGGACGACTCTGGCTCCCACGCCTGCTCTCAAAATTCGCGCCACATTTCTTGTCGCAGCCGCCTTCCTCATTCTCACCGTCATGGCCATCGGCCCGCGTTTCGTCCCGCGAACTTCCGCCGCGCATTTCGCCCGCGCCGTCCAGCCCAACTTTCCGGAAGCTATGGAATACCCTGCTGACTGGTTCAAGACTCACGCCCGCGATCTCGAGGAAATCGAGCAACTAAGCCTCGCCCCTTCCAATCACTCCGCCGACCTTCTCGTCTGGCCGGAAGCCCCCGCGCCCTTTTCCTTCGAAGATCCGCAGTTCGCGCGCCACGCTTCACTGCTAGCCATTCATTTTCAGCATCCCTTCCTCGCCGGAGTCATCGAGTGGAAGCCCGCGCCCGAATCATCCGCCAGCGCGCACGCCGCGCTCGCTCCCTACAACAGCGCCATTCTGCTCGACCCGCAGGGTCAAAAAGTTTTCACCTACGACAAGATTCATCTCGTTCCCTTCGGCGAATATGAGCCCTTCCCGCTGATCCATCGCGTTGTCGCCAGCGTCTCCGACGAAGTCGGCGGTTTCCGCAAAGGCAGCAGATATTCCCTCGCGCATCTCCCCGGCGGCTATGCGTTCGGCGCCTTCATTTGCTACGAAGCCATCTATCCCGGAGAGGTTCGTCGCTTCGCCGCCGCAGGCGCGGACCTCTTGGTCAACATCTCCAACGACGGCTGGTTCGGCCGCTCCGCCGCGCCGGAACAACATCTCCGCATGGCCCGCGTCCGCGCCGTCGAAAATCGCCGCTGGCTCCTTCGCGTAACCAACAATGGTTTCACCGTCAGCGTCGATCCCTACGGTCGCGTCTTCCGCCCTCTTCCTCCCGACGTCCGCGCCGCGGTCGATTTGCCCTACGACTTTCGCACCGACGAAAGCATCTACACGCGCTTCGGCGATTGGTTTGCTTGGCTCTGCGTCCTCGTTTCCGCTATTCTGGTAGCCTCAACGTTTAAGAAAGGAAACACAGCGCGAGAAGAACTCCTGATGCCGGTAACGGATATTCCGCCGTCCCTGGTCACCAGCAGCTAACAGGTTTGAGCATTGGCGGGGCGTTGTACGGGGTTGTAGGGGCGCGCTTTTAGCCTGTCTGCGCAGACGGGCGCGCCCAGCGGCTTCGCCAGCCTTTGGGGGTCGGACCTTTAGGTCAGACATTACGGCTAGCTGTAAGTGGACCGTAGCCCCTCAGGAAAACTCTTAGCCTCTGAGCGCGCCAACATCTCATGATTCTCGAAGACCTCCAGCACCGCTACGAACTTCTCAAGCCCCGCATCACAATGGTCCGGAGCTATCTTTGACGCCGCGCCACATCGCGAACGTCTGAAGTCCCTCGAAGCCCGCATCGCGCAACCCGATTTCTGGAACAATCAGGAAGCCGCGCAATCCGTCTTGCGCGATCGCAAGCGCTCCGAAGACCAAATCACCGCTGACGACAAGCTCACTTCACTTTCCGGCGACCTCGACACCTACATTCACCTCGCGCAGGAAGAAACCAACGCCGAGCAGCGCAACGATCTGCTCAAAGAGCTGGACCGCGAGCTAAGCAGCGCGGAAAATTACATCGCCGACCTGGAAACCAAAACGCTGCTCTCCGGCGAAAGCGATCACCTCAACGCCATCATGACCATCAAGCCCGGCGCCGGCGGCACCGAATCGCAGGACTGGGCCTCCATCCTGCTGCGCATGTATCTGCGATGGGCCGAACGCAAGGGCATGAGTGCCGTTGTTCTCGACGAAACTCCCGGCGAAGAAGCAGGCATCAAGAACGCCACCATCCAGTTTGCCGGTGAAAACGCCTATGGGATGCTCGTCGGCGAAGCTGGCGTGCATCGCCTCGTACGCATCTCGCCATTTGACCAGGCCGCACGCCGCCACACCTCGTTCGCTTCCGTTTTCGTCATTCCCGAGGTCGACGACAAAATCGAAATCAACATCCGACCCGAGGATTTGCGTGTAGATACCTTCCGCTCCGGCGGCAAGGGCGGCCAGAACGTCAACAAAGTTGAAACTGCGGTGCGCATCACGCACATTCCCACCGGCATCGTGGTCGGCTGCCAAGTTGAGCGCAGCCAGCACAAAAATCGCGAGCTGGCCATGAAGATGCTTCGCTCCCGTCTCTACGATCTGGAGATTCAAAAGCGTCAGGCGGAAACCGACCGGCTCGACGAAACCAAGATGGACATCTCCTTCGGTAGCCAGATCCGTTCCTACGTCATGCAGCCCTACCGCCAGATCAAGGACCACCGCACCAAATTCGTGGTTGGCGATGTTGACCGCGTTCTCGACGGCGACCTCGACCCCTTCATGCGCTCCTACCTCATGGCCAAGAAAACCAAAGGCAAGCTCGAAGTCCAGCCCGACGACGACGACACCGCTGCCGCATGATCTTGGCTCGGCACATAATCTTTTGCTGTCGTCTCGACCGAAGAGCCGGTTTTTTCCTACCCTCGTTTTCCCAGCACCGATTTACCGCGAGGTGTGAGGGGTCGTGTGGTGGCGAGATCGTGGCAAAACGCCCATAAGC
>CATPAM010000467.1 GCA_955651735.1 Candidatus Acidiferrales bacterium
ACAGACAACACCGTCATCGAAGCAGCAATCGGCGTCCTAAAGAGCGCTGGCTCCTCCGGAAACATCATCGCCGGAAATCGTTTCTTCAATACGCCCGTGCTCGTTCAAGACCCTGGGTTAATCGACGTAGCCAAGCTCCTTTCGCCGAAGCGCTGAGCACCTGCTCTTTCGTGGGTTCCGAATACCGGCGCGATTCCTGGCGATTGGTACTGAGTCCGGAGAATGGCGATTTGCGGCATTGTTTTGGCATCGGTGTCGGCTCGTGCAGATGAGGACGCAGATCGTGAATCATCTGAGGCCGCAGCCAGGACTGAGTTAGAGGGCGCAGACCGAGTCGGGTGTTCGACCGCGCGATTGAATTTTTCATCGGCGCGATCCGTGGCGTTTCTCGTGACAACTGACGCAGAGTGTAATCAAGTTCGGCATCACATCGTCACCTAATTGGCTCCTGCGTTTCATGTGATGGGCCTGCAAGTTCTTCATTGAACCGCACTCTTGGCAGCGCCAGTCGTCTCGTTCGAACACGCGTTTCCGGACGACTGCGTACTCTTTCGGATCCAGTTTGAGCCTAGGTTGCCTCTGGCGGAGCGGCATCGAGTTCGGTGAACTCTGCATAACAAGATCTACGGTTGAGTTTCTCCGAGGCTCGCACCCGCTAGAAAATCCGCGCAGATCATTTCCAGGCAGTAACCTCTAGACTTATCGGTTCCCAGCATCAGGGTGGCTGTCTCGAGTGCCTTCTCGACAACCGGTAGCTGACTCTTGAAGAGCTTGAAGTAGATAATCCCCCGGGGTTCCGTTTCTTTTCCGGTTAAATGCCGTTCGACCTCGCGTTGGAATTGTTCCCTGGCGAGTGCTTTGGCTTTGTGCACCCAGGGTGCACAGGCAAACCACTAACCCTCATGGATTCAATTGTTTAGATTCGCGCGATGGGACTGAGTATTTGTTGAAAACGCATCGCTTCGTGGCGTCGCGAGCGTTTAGCCGTGCTGCGGTGGCCGATCCTGTTTGGGCTTCTCCGTATCCTTCGGCGGCGGCGGCAGCTGCTGTTTCTGAGGTGGTGGCGGCGGCTGTCGCTGGGGCGGTGGCGGCTGCGGGCGCTGTTGCTGCTGCTGTTGTTGCTGGTGCTCCTGCTCGTGTTTCTGGTTGAGCTGTTGTTGTTCCTGCGCATGTTTTTGCTCGAGTTGCCGCAACTCTTCCTGGTGCTTTTGCTCAATCTGCTGGCGCTGCTGATCGGCAGCCCTTTGCGCTTCCTGCAGTTTTTGCTGGCGCTGCTGTTCGACGTTTCTCTGTGCTTGTTCCAGTTGCTGCTGGCGCTGCTGCTCCGCAGCCCTTTGTTCCTGTAGTTTTCGTTCTTGCTGCTGTTGCTGTTGCTGATCGGCAGTTCGTTGCGCTTGTTGCTGCTGCTGACGTTGCTGATCGGCCGCCCTTTGTTCCTGTAACTTTCGCTCTTGTTGCTGCTGGTCGGCAAGTTTTTGCGCTTGTTGCTGTGCTTGTTGCTGCTTCTGGCGCAATTCCTCCGCAGCCTTTTGTTCTTGCAACTTCAGTTCTTGCTGGTGTTGCTGCTCGACACGCTGGCGTTCCTGATCCTGCTGCTTGTGGAGCTGCTCTAACTCCTGCTGGTGTTTCTGTTCCAGGGCGGGATCCGGCACTGGGGCGCGATTCGGTGGATTGTTGGGAATATTCGGCCGGTTGGGATTGTTGTTCTGCTGCTGCTCGGGCCGATTGGTCTGTTGTGGCGGAGGATTTGGATTGTTAGGGCGATTCGGAGGAGCGGATTCCGGCTGAGCGGGCCGGTTGGCTGGTTGCGGCTGCTGAGGTGGTGGCTGTTGCTGCGTATTCTGGTTGGCAGGGCGATTATTCGGTTGCTGCTGATTGTTCGGCGTGGCGGCGGGCCGATTTCCGGCGTTGTCCTGTGCTTGGGCAGGGCGAGCATTCTGGGGCTGCGCAGGTGGGGCAATTCGCACTGCCGGGTGTGCCTGTTGAGCCTGCTGGGGTGGGGGTGGCGGTTGTCCGGGCTGCGTCCGCTGTTGCTGTTGCTGCTGTTGCTGCCCGCGCTGAACCTGCTGCTGTTCCTGGACTCGCATCTGGCGGATTTCAGAAACTGGCAGCGGTTTACCACCGTTGGCTTCAATGGCCTTTTGTTGCTGAACAAAGGGCACAGGAGGCGGAGGCGGGGCAGCCTTTGCGACCACCGTGCGGTTTACGACGGCCTCCGGAGGTTTGGCCGGGGCTGGCGCAGCGTTGCCTAGAACGGCCGCTTTTACAGGAGCAACCGGCGGAGCCGCGATGCGTACGGGTGCGGCAGCTATCTCCCTTTGATTCACTTGAACGACATTTTTCGCGACCGACTGCGCCGAGACAAACGCTTGCGGAGTGGTGGCGGTGACCGCACCGGGAACAGTCTGGTTCACATATTTGACGTTCGTGACATTCACGTTGGTGCTGTTATTGGTGTTGTTGACGACGGTGGTGTTGTAATAGTTGTTGACCACCGTTGTGTTCACATTGGTATTGGAAACGTTGACGTTGTTTACGTAGGTTCTGCTGACGGGATAGGAAGGAACGTACACTTCGCGCGGTCCGAGCGGGAACCATCCGACGCTCTCGCCTTCGGAATAGCGGCCACCGCCGCCGCCAACCGAAATACCGATGCTGAAGTGCGGCCCTCCTACCCAGGCCACCAACGCGGGAGCATACACGGGCCGGACGTAGACGCCACCTTCCGATTCCCTGGGCCCGGGCACCCATCCCCAGGAACCTTCGACATTAATCCAGCGACCATAATGAAAGGGTGCAAAGCCCCAAGGCTCGTCGTCTACCCAGGTGTATCCCCAGGGAGCAATGTAGGCCCAATGGCCGTTGTGATAAGGAGCCCAGCCCACCTCTGTGGTATGGGGAAACCACACGTTGCCGTATTCTCCCGTGGGCCGCCAGCCACCATATTGATCGAGATCTTCATAGCCGATTACATCGGGGGAGACGTATTTGGAAGAATAGGAGTGATCGATGCGGCGGTCGCGGAGGGCTGACCAATTTTCAAAAGCATCCGGGCGATACTGATAGTTGTCAAAATTCGCGACCAGCCCGTCGATACCGGCAAACCGTCCCTCGTCGCCTTCATGAAGGCTATAGGCCGCGCCTCCTCCGGTGACTTCGCCTTCCCCTCGACGAACCTGTACCACAGTGACATCCCCTGCTTCGTTGACGGTAATTTTATAGGTGCCGGCCTGATAGATGGAAAAAGCCAAGTTTGGCGTATCGATCTCGAAAGTTTCATCCTGGTCCAATCGGCGTACGCGCGCCAGGAGCGTGCCTTCGGTAAGTTGGATTTGTGTCGCGTAATCGGAAAGATTCAAGAAAGAAAAACCGGTATTGGAACCGAGGCGAATATAGGCTGAGCCGGTGTTCATTTCCGCGAGGGCGCCGGAATCGGTCCAAAGCCTATCACCGGTGGTCATGGGGCGATTGATCCGGGCGTCAACCCATTCGTCGGCCCCTCCGGGTTCGAAGGAGACAGGGCCGTGTGTGAAGCTGAGGCGTGCGACACGGCCCGGAGGGTCGTCGTTATCGGCCGCCGCCTGCGGCGGAGTGAGGAAGGTGAGTGTTAACGCAAAGCCGAGCAGGCCCGCCAATTTAGTCAGATGGTTGTTCATTCTTCATTCTCTCCTGAATGATGAGCGGCCGTCGTACGCAGCGGCGCGACTCGAACAGAACCCGAGTATAGGATGGGACACAAACATACCCTGCGGTCGAGAAAGCGTCTGTGCAGAATTGGACAACTGGATTGGGCGCTTCTCGGGGCAAGTAAATTCACTGAGACATGGGCTCTATTGAATTGTAGTAGCGTCAAGAGAGGTCGTTGAGGAGGGTTTCCATTTCGGAGCGGGCGTGCTGGTTGCCGGCTTTGGTGGCGGCGGCGATGCCGGTGGAGAGGATTTTCCTGGCTTCGTCGGGGCGGGATGGGCACTTTCCACAGCGTTAGTCGCAAGCATCTACCGAATTATCTGAATGAGTTCCAGTTCCGTTGGAACACCCGGAAGATGGATGACGGCCAGCGGGTATCACAGGTAATCAAGGCAGTTAGCGGCAAGCGGTTGCAGTATCGCGAATCCGTTGAGAATCCGCCCTACTTCGTTCCCAAAGAGGAGTTTTGATGCGATGCGTTTTCAACAAATACTCAGTCCCGTCGCGCGATTTGCTTATTTACCATCGTTTGGCGAGCACGGCGATGATTTTGGTCAGGGAGTCGACGTCGCGCGTGTCGATCACCTCGCCGGGCGAATGCGAGTAGCGCAGCGGCCAGCCTAACGGAATGTCCACCGCGCCGTAACGCTGGAAGACGGCGCCGTCATTGCCACCGCCGGTGACTCCGTATTGCACTGGGATGTTGTTCTCGCGCGCGAGCTTGATGACACGGTCGACGTATTCGCGCGGCGCGATGTTGGATTTATCTACCGCGCGAATGACAAATCCCTTGCCGATTTCGGCGTCGGCAAAACGCTTCGATTCCAGGGGCGAATCCGAGCTGACGAACGTATCGATGGCGAAAACAAAGTCGGGTGTCTTGCCTTCCTTCGCCAGGCGTTCGGTCACGGCTGCAGCGCCCTTTAGCCCGACTTCTTCTTCAGTAGACCACACGAAAGTGACATCTCGCCCCGGCAACGTTGACCCAAGCGCACGCACCGCTTCGATCAGCGCGGCGCAGCCCACGCGATCGTCAAAACTGCGCGCGTTCGCGCGGGTTCCGAGCAATGGCCGATATTCCTTCGGGATCGTGACCCAGTCGCCCGCCTTGATGCCAAGCCTTTGCGTTTCCTCCGCCGAGCGCGTGCCAACGTAGACGTGCGCCGGCTCGTCGAGGCCCCTCGGACCATGCGGCCATTCAAATCCCGGCTGCTCCCACCCCAAAGGCAACTCCAGCACACCGCCGGAAGTCGTTCCGTCCGTCTTATGAATCAGCACGACGTGCCCCAGAAAATATTCCGTGTAGCCGCCTCCGAGCACATCAACGAGCAGCTTTCCGTCCGGATCAATCGACCGCACCTGGTAGCCAATCTCGTCCATGTGCGCGACGAATAGAATTTTTGGTACCTTTGCGTCGGGCTTGGCATCGCCAAGATGCAAAATCAGATTGCCAGCAGCGTCGGCAACAACTTCTTTCTGAATGCGTGGGTCCAGCCGATTCAGAACAACCTTTCGCACATTTTCTTCGTGCCCACTGGCTCCGTAGGATTCGACCAGTGCTTCCAGCAAGGTGAGTTCGTGACCCCCTCCGCTTCCGCCTCCTATACCGCCCGATGGTTGTGGGATGTCAAGATACGCTTCAATTAGGCTCGTCAGGTTTCCCGCATCGCTCCAGGAAACGTATTCGCCCGCAGTTGCGGGCCAAAGCGTTGCGATTCCCAGCATTAGAAAGGGCTCGGGAAACGAATTGGGTTTCGCATAGCTCGTGATGCGCGGCGGCGGTGTGCTCACCAATCGCAAAGGCAAGTGCTGTTTTTCCGCGACAGCCTGCAACTCGCGCGCGAAACCGATCGGGTTTGCAGCGTCCTTCACTCCCAAAAGCACACCGCTTCCCGGCGCCGGGTTTTCCTGAACTGTCTTGCCGTCGGCCGCGCTTCCTGCTCGCAGGCGCCCAACATAAATCATTTCGTCAGGCCGAATTTCCTCGAGAATCCGGTTCAAGCCGCGGCCACCGGTCCACTGTTGCGTAACAAACGCAATGGTGGTTGTGCCGGGTCTTCTCGAAGTCTTGATCTCGCCTGCAATGTGCAGCAGTGCCGCGCAACCGAACCGATCACCAACCGCAGGCCCGGCCCAGCCCTGGCCAACGCTAAATCGCTGACGTTGCAAAGTTACCGAGTCCAGGATGTCCACTCCAGCGGCGCGAACTTCCTCGCTGCCTGTCGCTCCAATGTCCACGTACACCTGATCCAGATCGGACATTTTGGGAGCGTTCAGCCGCAATGGTTGCAAGTGCACGGAGAGTCCCGCGAAAACGCCCGGAACTCTCTTTCCGGCCCGCGTCATCACCCAAATGGGCTGCGCCGCATGCAAGAGATCAAAAACCGAGTTCGGTGGCGCCTGTGGCAAACGCTGCACGCGCAGGAAACCATCCCGCGTAATCCCGCTGACGACGTAGCCAGGCTCATCGATTGCAGTGACCAGAAGCCTGTGTGGTGCGCCACTGCCCACCGTCACGTAAACGTTGCCGAGATTATCCGTCTTCGGCGCAAGAGCCTTTAGTTGCTCGCGAATACGGCTGCTCAGCTCCTGCTCGTACCCCGCCACCGCGGGAATCTCGGCAAGCTGCCCCACATCCGCGTACTGCAGACCCGCGGCCGATTGCGCTGGAGCGATGGGCACAGTAAGCACTGCAATTGAGATTCCCCAAAGAGCGCGAACGCCAAGCCTCATCACGCCACTCCTCTAAAAATTCCGCGCTCCGCAATTTACCGGCAAAGCGCCTCGATCAATCTTTCTTTCTGCTTCTCGGCGTAGGATGTCAGCGCATCGAGCGAAGCCACGTATCCGCCCACCGCCGCGGCGGCGAGCAGCGCGAACGCCTTAGCGGGCAGCCAGCGGTCGCCGGTCCATCGCCCCAGCCCCAAGACCAGCGAGCTTATCCCGAAAAGCAGAATCTGCGCACCGAACGCCACGAGCACCGCCATGCCCGATTGCCGCTGGCCATGAATCTGGCCAAACGCCAACTTGCGCGGAAAACTCAACGATGACCAGTTGGCGATCGACAATTGGCCAACCAGCGTAAAAATAATGGCTGCCAGCGTTGCAGCGAAGATCGGCGCTGACGGCACTGCCACGCGGTAGCAAAACGCGGCGATGCACAGTGTGAGCTCCGTCACGACCAGCGCAACCTGCACAAAATTTTTCCCAAGAAGGACATTGCGAAATTGCAGCGGTGCCGTGAAGTACGTCTGCACACCAGTATTCTCATAAGCGAAGCTGTTATAGGCCGGAGCCATCAAAATCAAAATGATGTAGGCGACTAATCCGGGAAAGAACAAATCCGCAGACATGTTGCTCTTCGCTCCAGAAAAGCGGAGCAGCGTGGCCTGCGTAATCAGCGCAAAGACCAGGATGGGCGGCAGAAACAGCAGTAAGGCAGCAAAGCCGTTGCGCAGCAAATAGCGGATTTCCTTGCGAATGACCGCGGCGACTTGCGGCGAAAGCGACCCGAGCGCGTCCGCGTCCGATTCCCGCGTCGCCTTGTTGCGAATCGCCTTCTCGGGCGCTGGGGTCTCACTCAGTTCCTCCCCGCAATACTGCGCCGCAAAGCGCAGCCACAACAGGCCGCCAAAAAACACCGCATAGCCCGCAATTCCTGCTACTGCGATGGCGAACTCGCCGTAATTTCCCGCCGCCGCGGCGCCCACGCCCTTGCCGGACAGCGACGCCGGAAAGTACGCAAAATAAGGGAGAGCACGCACCAGCCATGGCTCGGCGGAATCCCCGTAACGATTCAACAGCGGACCCACCAGCTGCAGCGCCAGCATTAGAAAGATAAAGGCAGCGAAAAAGAGCTCCCGCGTGCTGCGCCGCGCCAGCAAGCGCTCCATCCAGGAACCCAGCAACCGTTCCAACGCTACGTTGAACAAGATGAACAATGCTCCCACCAGCAGCAAGGCCGGAAGTAGCGCCAGGTCCGTCGCGGCCGCGCCCAGGATGATGGAAATCGTCCAGCAAACGGCGGCCAAGCCAGTGAAGTCCGCCAATCCGTAGGCTAGCCCGATGGTGTAGAACGCGCCAAAACTCAGAGGGAAGCGCAACATCTCGCGGAACTCGAAGGAGACTCCGAAGCCTGCCATCATGATGGGGAAGATCTGCCACCACAAGAAAATGGCCCAGAAAAACAGGCTTAGCCATGTGGGCTTGCCGCTGGACACAAAATTGCGCGCGCCCTCGAACAAGGCAAAGCACAACCCCATCACGAACGCGCTGGCCAGCAAGCCGAGAATGACCAGCCCGAGCAGATCCAGCCGGTTTTGCTTTCGCCGCAGGTTATTGTGCAGCATCCGCCAGCGCAGCCCGGCGATCAGCCGGATTTGCTTCAGGATCCCAACCGGCGGCGCTACGTCAGCCACGAAAGTTCCTCGATCTGCGTTCGTTCCGCGCCGCTCTGGCCCACGATCGACAGGAAAATCTGTTCCAATGTAGTCTTGCTGCCTTCTTTTCCGGCAATTCCCGCGCGCAATTCCTCGATGGAGCCCTGCGCCACCAGCCGGCCCTGGTGAATGATTCCCACGTGGCTGCACAAGCGCTCGACAATCTCCAGCACGTGCGAAGTAAGAAAAATCGTCACGCCGCGCGCGGTCATGCGCCCCAGCAGCGCTTTCAATGCGCCCGCCGCCAGGGCATCCACGCCTTCGAACGGCTCATCGAGAAAAAGAATGCGCGGTCCGTGAATCACCGCCGCGGCCAGCGCCAGCTTTTTCTGCATGCCGTGCGAATAATCCGCGATCATCGACTTCGGCCGGTCCGCCAGCTGCATGAATTCCAGCAGTTCTTCCGTGCGCCGAAGCGTCGTGGCGTGGTCGAGCCCATACATCCTGCCGACAAAATGCAGATATTCCGCGCCGGTCAAGCGCTCGAAGAGCCCCATGCCTTCGGGTACCACGCCAATCTGCCGCTTTACCTCGATCGTGTGCGAAGAAAAATCCAGCCCCAGCAGTTGCATCCGCCCGGAAGTCGGCGCCAGCAGCCCGGTGAGCATTTTAATGGTCGTGGATTTCCCAGCGCCGTTGGGTCCCAGAAAGCCGAAAAATTGCCCGGGTGTCACCCGCAGATCGACATTGTCCACCGCGGTGAGCGCGCCGAAGCGCCGCGTGAGCTTTTCCGTCACAATGGCCAAGTCTGTCATCGTTTTTCCCGGCTGATGGTTCGCAGCAAAACTTTAGCACGAACACAGCGCGCCTCAGGCGTCGCGTGGTGCGCAAACACAACGGTCACTTTTGCTTCAAACGGGGGTTTTCTGCGGAGCGGGCGTAACGCCGGCAAGCTGTGGTTCTTTCGCCGGGAACGCTGCGAGCACCGCCGGCAACTCTACGCGAAAAACCGCTCCGCCTTGTTGCGAGTTATAGCAAAGAATCTTTCCGGCGTGCTCCTGCAGGATTCCGAAGCAAATGCTCAAGCCGAGGCCCGTGCCTTTGCCAACGGGTTTGGTGGTGTAAAACGGGTCGAACACGCGTTGCGGGTCCTTGATTCCCGGTCCCGTGTCGGTAAACAGAATCACCACATCGCCGCGATCGCGTATGGTCTTGATGGTCAGCACTCCGCCCTCGCTTGCGTCCATCGCGTCAATCGCGTTGTTGATGATGTTGAAGAACACCTGCAGCAATTGATTGCCGTCTCCGCGCACGCCCGGCAGCACGGATTCCAGTTGTAACTCGATGCGCGACTTCGACGAGCGCAAATCCAGCGCGCGCAGTTGCACTGCATTGGTGACCACTGTATTGATGTCCAGCAGCGTGCGTTCCGGCGGCACCTGGCGCGCGAATCTCAGCAGATTGGCCACCAGCGTCTTCGTGCGCCGCGCTTGGTCGCGAATCTTTCCTGCCGTCGCGCGCGCCTTTTCCGGCAGCGTCGGATCGTCCGCCAGCAGGTCCGAGTAGCCCAGAATCGCCGCCAGCGGGTTGTTGATCTCGTGCGCCGCGCCCGCCGCCAGTTGGCCGAGCGAAACAAGCTTTTCCGTCTGCACCATTTGCGCCTGCAGCCTCTGCAAGTTTTCGATGGACTGCTCCGACTTCGACAGCAGCCGCGCGCGATCCGCGTCCGCCATGTGCGTTCGGAGGAACACCAGGAAGGCGATGGGCACCGAGGCGATCAGCACGGTCATCAAACGAAAATCGCGCACCAAAGGCGCATCCTGCTCAAAGCGCAGCGTAAAAATGGCGAATATCGGCAGCGATATGACTGCTGCCATGGCCAGCCGCGCCGACCACACACTGTCGCGTGGCTTGTCGTCGCCGTCACTGTCTTGCGGGCTGTCCAATTCCGCGCGTTTCATGTAGGCAATCGCACCCGCCAACCCAAACCACAGAAACGACGAAACCAGCGGAAGATCGTAAAGGCTTCCGGTTGCATACTTGTTCAAGCTGATGGCCACGTTGATGGTCAGGGAAGAAAGCATGTACATGGCTGAGGCGCCGAACAGGTTTGCGTACACCACGCGCCACGCGCCTTTGGCCTTCAGCCACAGCACTCCAACCCCGATGACGATCACCATGTTCTGCGCATTGCTGACCACGTCGTAGTTATAGTTGTATTGCGCCTCCGACGGCGTGGCGTACATCCACGGGAAAACAACGAAGGCGTAAACGAAGGTCCACCAGGTGAGCAGCAGAATAAAATTCAAATAGCCAAACTGGACCCGTACTTCGCCGCGCTTGCGGTGCGGTTGCAGCGCCAACGCTGCCATGATGGGGATTCCTTTAAGGAAGAAAACAATGTCCCCCCCATACATGGTCGGCATGTGCTGGTGTTCGTAGACTTCGTAGTACGTCCACTGAAACTGCCCGATCATCCACAAAGTGCAGCCCATCGCCAGCAGCATCCAGAAGATGTTGCGACGCCAGTGCGGCGTACCGGCGTTGAGCAGCAGTCCGGCATTGGCCAGCAGCGGGACCATACACTGCACCAGGTTTCCGAATGTGGAAACCGTATCGGGATGTCCGGCAAGCGCGATCGACACGAGCGCATAGGTGCCGACCACCGCCAGCCACAGTCCCACCAGGATTCCGATGATTCGGGAGAAAGACATACTTGTGCTTCGGGATATTTTAGAGGGGAAACTCGCCTGCCGGGACCGGCGATCCTGGGTGGATGGCCAAACGATAACGGCGCGCCTTATTTGACGCGCTCGGAACCTACTCCGGGCAAGCTGCGCCTCCGTTAATCCACATCCTCATTTGCTCGACGGTATCCGTGCGGGAAAGCGGCGGCAAGGTTCTCCCATCGCCCGGGTTCCAGCCCCAGCCTACAAGGTCGTCGTTCGCTACGTGGTCGAGCAGCTTCTCCAGCGACCGCCCACCATTCTGCTTCGGATCCTTGATCTGCCGGCACAACTCGCCCGGCGAGCGCCCGGCAAACACCATCTTAAGTCCCTGTGACGGCAGCGACCATTTCGGACTGCCTGGCGGCAGGTGCGCGCCGGGAAGATTCGCGGCCTGGTGACACGTATCGCAGCGCATCGCCGTCACTCCGTGACCGTCCGCGCCGCGCGTGACGTTTTGCAGGTGCACGTGGCTGTCGTCTCCCTGCAAAGGGGCATTGCCCGCGGGGTGACAGTTCTGGCAACGCGGAGAAGTCAGCACGCGATAAACCTGCAGAAACGAGGCGCGTGATGCGGTGGCATCCGGCTTCGCGCCCGTTTGCGCGGCCAGAGAACACGCGAGCAGCGTTAGAATCGCGGCGCTTCCAAAAATTGCCAAACCACCTTGAAGCCTCTGGCTCCGGCGACTTATGGGCGTACTCATGACTTTGTCCCCGCATTTTCCGCCAAGTCGCTCCCGCGGATAGGCAGCCGCCGAATGCGTTTACCGGTAACCGCGAAAATCGCGTTGGCCAGCGCCGGAGCCACCGGCGGCACACCCGGCTCGCCCACTCCGGTCGGATTCGCGCTGCTGGGAACGATGTACACTTCGATTTTGGGCGACTCGAAAATTCGCAGCATTTGATAATCGTGAAAATTCGTCTGCTCCACTCTTCCGTTCTTCAGCGTAATCTCCGTTTTCAGCGCCGCCGTCAGCCCAAAAACGATTCCGCCCTCCATCTGCGCCTTCACGGTATCCGGGTTAATCACCGTGCCGCAATCGACGGCGCACACCACGCGGTGTACCCGCACCGCGCCGTCTTTCGCAACTGACGCCTCCACCACTTGCGCCACGTAGCTGTCGAAGGAAAAATGTCCCGCGATTCCGCGGCCTACTCCCGGCGGGAGTTTCGCCCCCCAATTGGCCTTTTGCGCCGCAAGGTCCAGCACCGCCAGCATGCGCGGTTGATTGGCCAGCAATTTCCGCCGCAGCTCGTAGGGATCCTTTCCACCGGCATGCGCCACTTCGTCGAGAAACGCCTCCACGGAAAAGCCCGTGTGCGAATGACCCACCGACCGCCACCATTGCACCGGCACGCCGATCTTCGGACTGTGCAAATCTACTTGCAGATTGGGAATGCCGTACAGCAAATCCGCGGCGCCTTCCACGGAGGTGCCGTCCACGCCGTTCTTGATCATGAACGATTCGAACAGCGTCCCTTGCATGATCGATTGGCCCACGATCGTGTGCGTCCACGCGACCGGCTCGCCGTTTGCGTCCAGCCCAGCCGCAAAGCGGTCGTGCCACATCGGCCGGTACCAGCCCCCCTGCAAATCGTCTTCTCGGGTCCACACTACTTTCACCGGCGCCTTCGCCACCTTCGCCACGTGCACCGCTTCCCGCACAAAATCCGAAGCGGGATTCGCGCGCCGCCCAAATCCGCCGCCCAGCAGGGTGGTGTGAATCTGCACCTTCTCCGGCGGCAAGCCCGCCACCTGCGCCGCATTCGCGCGGTCCACTGTCTCGAACTGCGTGCCCGTCCAGATTTCACAACTATCCGCGCGCAGATCTACGACGCAATTCAAAGGCTCCATCATCGCGTGCGCCAAGTAGGGCACGTCATACTCGGCGGTAATCGTCTTGGCCGCCGTTTTCAATGCGCTCTCCGGATCGCCTGTCTTTTTCGCGATGGCTCCCGGCGACTTCGCCTGCTCCGCGAAATCGCGCGTCATCTGCTCGGTCGACATCCCGGCATTCGGGCCCAAGTCCCACTCCACCACCAGCCTGTCTCTCCCAAGCTTCGCTGGCCAAAACCGCTCCGCAATCACCGCCACGCCGGACTCCACCTGCTCCACGGCCTTCACGCCTGGTACTTTCAACGCTTCGCTGGCGTCAAATTTCGCCACCTTGCCGCCAAATACCGGCGGCCGCGCCACCACCGCCGTAAGCATTCCCGGCAAGCTGACGTCCAGTCCAAACTGCGCGCTCCCGTTTGTTTTCGACGGCGTATCCAGCCGTCGCGTAGGTTTGCCGATCAACGTGAAGCTCTTCGCGTCCTTCAGCTTCACTTCCGCCGGCGGTGTCAGTTGCGCCGCCGCATTTGCCAGCGAGCCGTAGGTCGCTCGCCGCCCCGTCGCGCGATGCAGCACTACGCCCTTCTCTACCTGGCAACTCGCCGCATCCACTTTCCATTGCTGCGCCGCAGCCGCCACCAACATCGTCCGAGCAAGCGCCCCCATTTTGCGATAGCGCTCCCACTCCGCAGGGGACGTCGTGCTTCCGCCGGTCATCTGCATTCCGAACACCGGATGGTTATAAACTTTGTCCACCGGCGCCGCTTCCACGCCAATCTTGGACCAGTCCGCCTCCAGCTCTTCGTTCAGCAACATCGGCAGCGACGTGTAAACCCCTTGGCCCATCTCCGAGTGGCTGGCAATCACTGTCACGCTTTCATCTGTACCAATGCGCACAAAAGCATTCAGCGCAACCTGATTTTCTCCAGCCGCGGCTTTGCCTGCGCCCGCGCTGGGCAAGGGCATGTACCAGCTCACCAACAGCCCGCCTCCTGCGGCCGCGCCTGTCTTGAGGAACTCCCGTCGTCCCACCATCGCCGGTGCGCTCATCTCGCCCTCCGTCCGTCGTTCAAGTCCGCAGCCCGGTGTATGGCTTGGCGGATGCGCGGGTACGTTCCGCAGCGGCAGATGTTGCCGCTCATCGCCTCATCGATGTCTTTGTCCGTGGGTCTGGGAATCTCCGCCAGGAGCACCGCCGCGCTCATAATCTGCCCGGACTGGCAGTAGCCGCATTGCGGCACGTCCAGCTCGATCCACGCCTTCTGCAGCGGATGTGTGAGATCGGCGGAGAGCCCCTCGATCGTCGTGACGTGCTTCCCCTCCACGCGCGAGACCGGAGCCACGCAAGAGCGGATCGCTTTTCCTTCCAAGTGCACGGTGCACGCTCCGCAGAGCGCCATCCCGCATCCAAATTTTGTTCCCGTCAATCCCAGCGACTCCCGCAGCACCCACAACAGCGGAGTCGATGGATCGGCGTCCACCTGGACAGCCTTCCCGTTTACGAAAAAGTTGGTCATGAGCTGTTCCCCCTGAGCGCGAATGGCAGCCTTGGTTTCCCGTTGGATGGTAGAACGCAATCGCAGGTTACGGCTGGTGACCACTCTACTCGGCCCCAGAGCCTAGCGTAAAAGCACGCTCTTTTCACCAATATAGGTTGAAACTTCCCAGCGGCCTGGGTATCCAATCGTGGGGAAGGCGCTCGGGCCCGCGATTACCCATCCATTCCGAGGGTGCAGCCGTAGCATAATAAGAGGGGCACGGGCTTCACGCGGTCTGAAAGGAACTATGCTGCTTCGCAAGCCTACGGATTTGACGTATGCGGACGTAACGCCAAAGTCGGTCTACCTGGACCGCCGCAAATTTCTGCGCGGCATAGGCATCGCAGGTCTTGCGGCGCTTGCTGGCCAGCGCCTGCTCGAACTGGCTATTCCTTCGCAAAGTGTTCACGCCGGCACGAAGCTTACCAGCATCAAAGGTCCCTTCAGCACCGACGAAAAAATCAATTCCTTCAACGACGTGACGCACTACAACAATTTCTACGAATTTGGGGTAGACAAAGACCAGCCCGCCAAGAATTCCCAAAAATTTGTGACTTCCCCCTGGACTGTCTCTGTGAGCGGCGAAGTCAAGAAGGCGCGTAAGTTCTCGATGGAGGAAATCCTCAAGCTCGCTCCTCTCGAAGAGCGCATTTACCGCCTCCGCTGCGTCGAGGGTTGGTCCATCGTTGTGCCTTGGATCGGTTTTTCTCTCAGCACGTTGGTTAATCTCGTCGAGCCCACGCCGAAAGCTCGGTTTGTGGCCTTCGAAAGCTATTACGATCCCGGCCAGATGCCGCTCGGAAAATACGCCGGAATCGAGTTGCCTTATGTCGAAGGCCTGCGCCTCGACGAAGCCATGAACCCGCTCACGCTTCTCTGTGTCGGCATGTACGGCGAAACTTTGCCCAATCAGGATGGCGCGCCGGTGCGCCTGGTGGTGCCATGGAAATACGGCTTTAAGAGCATCAAGTCGCTGGTGAAAATCCGTTTTGTCAAAGACCAGCCGCCCACTACGTGGAATCTCTATTCCTCACAAGAGTACGGCTTCTATTCCAACGTTAACCCCCAAGTCGATCATCCGCGCTGGAGCCAGGCTCGCGAACGCCGCCTCCCCGAATTCTTCAAAACGCACAAAACCTTGATGTTAAACGGCTACGGCGAGCAAGTCGCCAGCCTCTACGCCGGCATGGATCTGCGCAAGAACTATTAGACGGAAGTCGCTGCGTGCACACCCTTCTCGCCAGCAAATGGACCAAAGGCGCCCTGTTCCTTTTGTGCCTCGGCCCGCTCGCCTCCATCATCTGGCCCTTCGTTCGCCACTACACGATCCCTGATCCGCTGCAGTTCATCCAGCATGGCACCGGAGACTGGACCCTGCGCTTCCTCGTGTGCGCTCTCACCGTCACGCCGCTGCGCCAGCTTCTTCGCCTGCCCGAGCTAATCCGATTCCGTCGCATGCTCGGCCTTTTCGCTTTCTTCTACGCTTGCTTGCACTTCACAACGTACCTTGTGTTCGACAAACTCTTCGACGTTCACGAAATTTGGAAAGACGTTTACAAGCGTCCCTTCATCACCGTGGGCTTTCTGGCCTTCACGCTGCTCATTCCTCTGGCCATTACCTCTACCACCGGCTGGATTCGCCGCCTCGGTGGCCGCCGCTGGCGCATCCTGCACCGCGCCATCTACCTTAGCGCCGTCTGTGGGGTCATTCACTACTATTGGCTGGTGAAATCCGCGGTGATTCGTCCGCTATTTTACGCGGCGTTGGTGGCCCTGCTACTGGCGTGGCGCTTGGGTCAATGGTTTTTGCGGCGCCGGCGAACGGCTCTCGCCGGCGCGGGGCCGCAACGAGCGCCCGTCAATGCCTCTCAGTGATTTTGCTAATTGTTCGGTGCGCGGGCTGGCGGGCTGTCTTCAAGGTCCAGCCCCCAAAAGCGCGGCGCGGGCGTGAGAAACTCAATTCCCACACGCTGCCGGTCGGCCGGCTCCCCTAAATACACGACGCGGCATTCCTGCTCTTCCTGTGTTTCCGGGTGCGTCAGGACCAGCATCTCGCCGTTATCCATCTCGTGCTTCAGCAGGATCAGCGCCCCATGGGCATTCACCGCCACGGTTTCGCAGGTCTCGCGAAATTTCCGCCCGTTGTGTGCGCGCCCCTGCGCTTTCAACTTCATCTTCAAAAAGGCTCGCCCGCTGCGTCTCGGCAATTCGGAAGCAACAGTGCTCATGCCTCGATGTTCCAGCCCTCCGCCGACGGCCGTCAATTGCCCCCAAGTTCAGATGTTCCCCACCCGCAACCCACTCGGCTCTGCGACCTCTGTGCTCCTAATCTCCGTGATCTCTGTGTTAAGCCTTTACTTCAGCTCGATCAAGCCGCCATTCCGATCCGCCTGATCAGGTCCTCCTGCTC
>CATPAM010000468.1 GCA_955651735.1 Candidatus Acidiferrales bacterium
AGTCGGGCTTGTCGCCCTCATGTTGCTCCACGACTCGCGACGGGATGCCCGGTCGGACGATTACGGCAATCTCATCGCCCTAGAGGAGCAGGATCGCAATCGATGGAATCGGCAGCAAATTGCCGAAGCGCTTCCGCTGGTGGAGCAGGCGCTGCGCCACGGGCCGGGACCATTCGCGGTGGAGGCCGCGATCGCCGCGCTCCATTGCGAGGCCGCGCGCGCAGAAGAGACGGATTGGCCTCAGATCGTGCGCTTGTACGACGTACTTAAACGCCTGCAGCCCTCGCCGATTGTGTCGCTCAATCGCGCTGTGGCTGTCGCGATGGTCGAGGGCCCGCGGCCGGCGCTGGCGCTGATCGACGAACTGGCGGCGACAGGAGAACTTGACGGTTACCACCTGCTGCACGCCACCCGCGCGGATCTTTTGCGTCGGTTGGGGATTTCAGCGGATGCCGCTGCCAGCTATGCGCGCGCCCTGGCGCTCGTGGGCAACAATAGTGAACGCCGTTTCCTCGAGCGGCGCCTGCGCGAAATGCAAGCTCTCGATGCTTGATGTGCCACCCTGATCCACAGAAACGCCAGCTTTTTCCTGAAGGAATTTTGCGATGTTTGGTTTCATCCGTGAAACTTTCTCACGACTATGCCACTCCGGCCATAAGGTGAAGTAGGGACCAGAATGTTGCCACCATCTGGAGGGGGCACGGAGCTAACCAGTGGTGATCGAAGGCATAGGCTTCTAAAGCTTGCCAGGCCGCCGGGACCAGAGAGAACACCAACTCCAGCGCCGTCCTCGCAGCAGCGCCGAGAAGGTTGGTCATCAACCGGGCTGCAGTTCCATCCAGCTTCCCAAACAAAATGACCAGCCCGAGCGCGACGGCGGCCGCTCCCGCGACGGATATCACGCTCTTTGAGGTTGTGTGCACCCTTGCCATAACTGCCTCCTGACTGCGCTTTCCCTTCCTCTACTGGTATGTCGAACGAAGGGCAGCCAGATCGACAGGTTCAGTACCCTTTTTCCGCTTCTCCTTGTTTTGGGGGTCGCACGAAAGGTATCTCCCGATACCGGGCACGGATAATCGAGGCAGGGTTTAGGCCGGACCGCCCAGTTTGATCGCACCCGCTGGATATGCACCGTAATAGTGCAATTTTAACAAGCAGCGGAGTATGATACGCGCTTGGCTGTGCCCACAACCCAAGGATCCGGAGGGCCACCCCATGGCTCACCGCTTTACTATCGGCGTAGAGGAAGAATTTCAGATCATTGACCCCGCCACCTGTGAGCTCCGCTCTCATGTAATGCAGCTCGTCTCCTCGGCTTCGCCGGACATCGTCGAGCAAGTCAAGCAAGAGATGCACCAGTCCATCGTCGAAACCGGCACGAAAATTTGCGAAAACGTCAGCGAGCTGCGCATCGAAATGCACCGCACGCGCGGCGAGCTGGTCGCCGCGGCCGAGCGCGCCGGACTGCAAGTCGCCGCCGCCGGCACGCATCCCTTCTCCAGTTGGATCGATCAAGTCATCTCCCCCGGCGAACGCTACCAGCACATCGTCGAGGAGCTCCAGCAGCTCGCGCGCTCCCTATTGATTTTCGGCATGCATGTCCACGTCGCCATGCCCGACAAACAAACCACGATCGACATGATGAACATGGTGCGCTATTTCCTTCCCCACCTTCTCGCCCTCTCCACCAGCTCACCTTTTTGGATGGGCCGCAACACCGGCCTGAAATCCTTTCGCACCACTGTCTTCCGCCGCTTCCCGCGCACCGGCGTTCCCGAACAGTTCGAATCCTGGAGCGCCTACGAAAATTTCCTCAACCTCCTCGTCAAGCTCAACTGCATCGACAGCGGCAAAAAAATCTGGTGGGACGTTCGCCCGCATCCCACGTTTGGCACTCTCGAGTTCCGCATGTGCGATGTCACCACCAAAGTCGAAGAAGCCGTGGCCATCGCCGCGCTTACGCAAGCCATCGTCGTTAAGCTGCACCGTCTTTACACCGCCAACATGAGCTTCCGCTTGTACCGCCGCGCCCTCATCGAGGAAAACAAGTGGCGTGCCGCGCGCTACGGCATCGAAGGCAAGCTCATCGACTTCGGCAAGGAAGCCGAAGTGCCCATGCGCGATCTTGCCGTTGAGTTGCTCAACTTCGTCGACGACGTGGTCGACGACCTCGGCAGCCGCAGCGCCGTCGAATATGTGCACACCATTCTCAATGAAGGCACCAGCGCCGAGCGCCAGCTTCGCGTCTACCAGCAGACCGGCGACCTGCGCGCCGTCGTAAAGCATTTAGTGGAGGAGACTCGCGGCGGCGTCACCGCCTCGCGCGCCTCCTCCGCCCACGCCATCAATTAGGGAGAGGCGGTACGAATCCGGATCGGTCAGCACCCGTAACGCCAGCATCTTGCTGGCGCGCGTCGTCCGCGAGAGAGCAGCAGCCGAATATCGCAAAGTCATTTTGTCAGGGAGCACACCATGAAGAAGGTTGGCCTTCTCTGCGGCCGTGAATATAGCTTCCCTCCGGCGTTCATCGTCAGGGTGAACCAGCTCGGCAAACCCGACGGCGTCGCCGCCGAATTCGTCAAGCTCGGCGGCACGCGCATGAACGAGCCCGCCGAATACTCCGTCATCGTCGACCGCATCTCGCACGAAGTGGAATACTATCGCGGCTACCTCAAGCACGCCGTCCTGCAAGGCACCTACGTCATCAACAATCCCTTTTGGTGGGCCGCCGACGACAAGTTTTTCAACTATGCCGTCGCCGCGAAGCTCGGCCTCGCCATCCCCAAAACCGTGCTCCTCCCGCAAAAGGGCTATCCCAGCGACGTCGACATCACTTCCGAATCCCTGCACAACCTCACCTATCCCGTCGATTGGGACGGCCTCCTCGACTACGTCGGCCGGCCAGCCATCCTCAAGCCCTACTCCGGGGGCGGCTGGAGACACGTCTACAAGGTCAACAATAAGGAAGAACTTCTCGCCGCCTACGACAAAACCTCTCCCTACTGCATGACCCTGCAGGAATTCATCGACTTCACCGGCTACGTCCGTTGCTTCACTTTCGGCAAGAACGACATCACGCCCGTGCGCTACGATCCCAAGGAGCGCCGCTACCTCATCGAGCACGAATATCTTCCGAAAGATCTCGGCGCGCGCATCGTTAAAGACGCCCAAACCATCAACCAGGCCCTCGGCTACGAAATGAACACCATCGAGTTCGCCATCAAGGACGAGATCCCCTACGCCATCGATTTCCTCAATCCCGCTCCTGACATGGAGCGCGACCGCATCACCGAGTTCTATTTCGAGCACGTC
Organism: Candidatus Acidiferrales bacterium; assembly: GCA_955651735.1. Taxonomy (GTDB): domain Bacteria; phylum Acidobacteriota; class Terriglobia; order Acidiferrales; family UBA7541; genus Acidiferrum. The sequence continues at coordinate 3,313 of CATPAM010000468.1, forward strand.
GTCGAAAAAATGGCCAGGCTGGTGATCGACCGCGCTCTGCACGGCAACGTCGCCAACACTTGGCCCCGCTGGGAGGAAATGCTGGGCTTCGGCGCCGCCTCCGGATTCACCGCCGCGCCGAAAACTGCCTCGCGCCAGGTCACCACATCCTCATCCTCCGCTTCCGGAGCCAAAACCAGATGACCAGCGCCGCCGTTTCCTACCCGCCGGCGTCCAAACCCGCCGAGCATTGGCGCGCGGCGCTGCTGCCGGTGCTCGCCAATTCGCCCAGCTTTGCCGATCAGTTTTTAGCGCGCCTGCGCAAAACCAGGCTTACCTTCGGAGACCGCGTTCATTGCCCCTTCTTGCGCCCTTTTTTTCTCTCTCCCGAAGACGAGCAGCGCGTTCGCGTCGTCGCTGAAACCATCGCCGCTCTCGGCGAGCGCGTAGTCGCCGCCGCTCTGGATGATCGCGCGCTCTTCGCTCAGTTCCATCTGCGGCCCGAAGAAGAACGCCTCGCGCGCCTCCATGCCGGTTACGGCTTCGCCAGCACCGCATCCCGTCTCGACGCTTTCCTTCTTCCTGACTCGCTGAAGTTCGCCGAATACAACGGCGAATCACCCGCAGGCGCCGGCTATGCCGAAACGCTCGCGGAAATTTTCCATACCCTGCCGATGATGGCTCGCTTTTCGAAACACTACGACGTGCACAGCTACCCGCTCAGCGCCAAGCTGCTCGACGCCCTGGTCATGAGCTACGTCGATTGGGGCGGGACCTCCAAGCGCCCGCAAATCGCCATTGTCGACTGGCGCGAAGTTCCCACCTGGAGCGAATTTGAAATTCTGAAAGAGCGTTTTGAGAAAATGGGCCTGCCCGTGGTGCTCACCGATCCCCGCGACCTCGTTTTCGACGGCAAAACGCTTGCCGCCCACGGCACGAAAATCGATCTCGTCTACCGTCGCGTGCTCATCAACGACATCGTTGCTCGTCCCACGGAATGCGAAGCCCTGGTGAAAGCCTACTCCGCGAATGCCGTCTGCGTCGCCAACACTTTCCGCTGCAAAATTCCCCACGTGAAGGCCTTCTTCGCCGTGCTCACCGACGAGCGCAACGGAGCACTATTCTCCCATCCCGAACGCGAAATCATCCGCCGCCACATTCCCTGGACTCGCGTGGTCGAAGACGTGGGCACCGCGCATTACGGTGAGCACATCGAACTCCTGGCCTTCATTCGCGAAAAGCGCGAAAACCTCGTGCTCAAGCCCAGCGATGAATACGGCGGCAGCGGCGTCACGCTCGGCTGGGAAACCAACGAACACGATTGGGACGAAGCCATTGCCCGCGCCATCTCCGCCACCAAGCCCGGCTCCTCCAAGCCCAAGGAACAAAGCTCCGCCTGGATTGTGCAGGAGCGCATCCCCGTCCGCCGCGAAGTTTTTCCCTACATCACGGCCAACAAAACCGTCGAGTTCCGCGACATGCTCGTCGACTTCGCTCCCTATCTCTTCCGCGGCAAGCTCTGCGGCTTCCTCACCCGCCTCAGCGCCACCGGCCTCGCCAACGTAACCTCCGGCGGCGGCCAAGTCCCCGCCTTCCGCGTAACTCCCCGCGCCGCGTGAAGCGCGCCCCCTCTGCAAGCACCGTCATCCTGAGCCTACCCTACTTGTCCTGAGCGCCTTTGGCGAAGGGCGAGGATAGCCGAAGGACCTCAACCTCAAGTGCTTGCCACATCTTCTTGCTGTCGTAACTTCCCCGTCCGCTATCCCACATCTCGCTGTAATCTCACCGCTCTCCTACGCTAAAATATCTGCATGACCTTTGGCCCCGCCTCACCTGACCTACTCCCCGGCGCAAAGAACGCCGTGGAAACTTGCCTCGCCATCCAACCCGGTGAGCGCGTCGCGCTAATCGCTGATGTGCCGAGCCGCACCGTGGCCGCCAGCCTGGCCGCCGCAATCGAAAGTGTGCATGCAGCATGCACCAGTCTGCTGCTCGAAGATTTCGGTCCGCGCCCGATTAAATCAGCGCCCGCTCCCATACTTGACGCGCTCGAAACCGCCGACGTCGGCGTCCTCTGCATGAACCCGCAGCCCGGCGAACTCGGCGCGCGCATGGCCATCGTCAGAGTCGTCGAGCGCCGCCAAATCCGCTACGCCCACATGGTCGGCGTAACGCCTGAAATCATGCAGCAAGGCATGCGCGCCGACTACCGCATGGTTGATCGCCTCAGCGACAAGCTCCGCGAACGCATGCTCCGCGCCGAAACTCTCACCGTAAAAACCGAAGCGGGCACCCAATTCGCCGCCCATTTCGATCGCGGTCTCGACTGGGTCAAGACCAGCGGCCTCATCAGCCCGCGCTACTGGTCCAATCTTCCCGCCGGCGAAGTTTTCACCACCCCGGCCACCGTCGACGGCACCTTCGTCTGCGACGCCACCGCCGGCGATCACTTCAACGGCAAATACGGCGACCTCCAGCAAACGCCGTTGATCCTCGAAATCGAAGGCGCGCGCCTAAAACATGTCGAGTGCGAGCGCAAAGACCTCGAAGAGGAATTCTGGGACTACTGCCACACCGACGAAAACAGCGACCGCGTTGGCGAGCTCGCTTTCGGCACCAACCTCGGCCTCTCCGAAATGATCGGCATCCTCCTGCAGGACGAAAAATTTCCCGGCGTGCACATCGCCTTCGGCGACCCCTACGGCAGCCAGACCCACGCCAACTGGAAATCCCGCACCCACGTAGACGTCCTAACCCGCAACTGCGACGTCTGGATCGACTCCGACCAAATCATCTCCAAAGGCCGCTATCAGCTCGACCACCTCGGGCTCTGAAACGCCGGCGCCACGGAACGGCTTCCGTCCAGCAGCATAACGAAAATGCTTGCGCTAATTTTGAGCCGCATTCAACCTTTCTTCGCGCTTGCGTACGCGTCCGCGCCCAGAAAATGCAGCGAAACGTACGGCTCATCGCCCACCACCCAGCTGTCATGCCCCGGTGCTATGTAGAACACATCTCCCGCCTTCATCTCGAACAGCCGGCCGTCATCCATCGCCGCCGTCGCGCACCCCGAGAGCACCATGCCGATATGCTCCACCGCGCAGCTCTTCGCTCCCACCGCCCGGCCCACATGCACCGACCACTTCCATCCCGGCTCATAGGTCGCACGCCCGATGGTCATACCGCCCAGCCGCACCAGTTCAAATCTACCCTTCTCAAACGTCCGTATCTCATCCGGCTTCTCAAATCGCTTCAGGATCACTTCCAGCATGGATTTCTCCTTTCTCAGCTTCTCGTTAGAAAGGAATCGGCCCGGCACGGTGACATCCAAATTGGAGGTCGATCTTTCCGCTCAGAATGAACAGATCCAAAATTGCCAGTTTTAAGCCCTTTATAATGAAC
>CATPAM010000469.1 GCA_955651735.1 Candidatus Acidiferrales bacterium
GCGCAGCGAGGTCCAGACGCGCCGCGGAGGCTCGACTTCCGCGGGAAGCAAATGAGCGGTAGCGACGATGGCGGTTAGGTCGGCGATGAAATTCTGGCAGGAACTGCAGCCGGCGAGATGCGCGCGCGCGGCTTCAGGCACGGGCACAAAACCCTCGTGTTCGAGGACCACTTCCACTTCTTTACACTGCATGGCCGTTTACTCCGCGACACGCTGCTTCGGAAGTTTCTTCTGCTCGACTCCGAACACAACTTTGCGGCGTGTCTGCGCCTCGGTGCACCCCGAAATTTTTGCTATTGTAGCTCAATCGCTGCTTCCTGTCTGCGTTTTCGCTGCGTGGCGTTCTTGCCGCGCCTGCTCGCGAATTTCTTCTTGTAGCAGATCGCGCAACCTGGTTCGCGCCTTGTGCAACTGCGATTTCGAATTTCCGACCGAACAGCCCATGATCCCGGCTATCTCGTTGTGCTCGTAGCCCTGCACGTCGTGCAAAACAAACACCGTGCGGTAACCCGGCGGCAGCTGATCGATGGAACGCTCCAAATTGACGCGATCCACCGCTCCGCTCAATCGCAAATCCGGCGCCCCGACGTCCTTCCTCAGTCCGCCGCCGTCTTCGTCCGGCTCGGTGGTCTCCTCCAGCGAAGCCACCGGAAGAGCTTTCTTCCGCAACCGCATCAGCACTACGTTCACGGTCATACGGTGCAGCCAGGTCGAAAACGCAGATTCGCCCCGGAACGTCGCAATCTTGCGGAACAGTTGCAGAAACGCTTCCTGCATCAAGTCTTCCGCGTCGGAAGGGTTGCTGACCATGCGCAGGCACAAAGCGTAAACGCGGCGGCTGTGCAGTTCATACAGAAACTCAAAAGCCGCAGCATTCCCGGCTTGCGCCAGGCGAATGGCCTCCGCTTCCGTCAGCGCCTTGGGCGGCAGGGCGTTTGATGCGATGGGATCGCTTGGTCTGTTTTGGGCCAACGGTCCAATAGCGGCGCATCCACCTTTTCGGATGCACCGGATACCCCCTAGAGTTGTCTTCGCAACGGCCCGCATAATCAAAGAAACACGCCACGGGCCTTTATTACTCGCTGCGTCCGCGCTTGCAGAACGCAGATTTAGCAAGCTTAGTTATTCTCCCTCGATTAGCACCATTCGTCTACGCCGGGTTGGTTCGGCGCCGTGAGGGGCGAGTATTTGGGAGTTTATGGATTTCTGAAGCACGCCGACCTGGTCATCGGGGAGCACCACGATGAAAGACTTCAAAAGCACGATAGCCTCACGCAGGCAGGTATTCAAGTCAAAGTGAGCGTCATCCAGGACCCGCCAATCCAAGAAGGGCGCCGCCGAGGCGCCGCTGCCCAGATCCGACGCTACCTCGCAAAAATCCTTGCGTATGCTCAACACCATTTCTTCGAGGGTGTCGACCTTGTGCAAGAACTGAGAACGCTGGGTGAGCAGCACGAGACTTAGAAGGTCGTTCACGCGAGCCGTGCGCTGCTCCCGGGTGCCGCGGAAGTTGGAAGCGTCGAGAGGAGCGGTGTTCGGAATAATGCCGAAATGCTTCGCGTGCTCCCCCAAGGTGTGGAGCAAACGCTCCACCGCCCGAGCCAACCGCGTGCACAAGGCCGGTATGAGGAAGACGGCCCGACAGGACTGCGCCAGCTTCCCGATACGGCGGAGTTCGAGGGCCTCGTTTAGGGAAACGCTGAACATTCCGTAGGAGATTTCGAGCTGCCGCACGCAGGAGTCATAGGTTTTGGCCTTGGCCGGTGGAAGCAAGCTGCTCCAGTCCTCGTGGACGGAACAATTGCGGGGAGGAAGGGTGTGAGCGCGAACCCGCACGGGGTTTCTCTCCTGGGCGAGAGCGATTATACCAAAATAGCTTCAGAGGTCGGTAAGAATTTATTAACAAAAGTTAACTCTTGCCGCCAGGCGAGACCGCGACTTTCAGAGGGTGCGCCGGAAAAGGCGCAAGTTCTAACCACATTGGTACTTACCGTTAATATGATCGTTACGAGTACGGTACGCTTGGTCTCCTCGCCAACGGATGGCTGGTGGAACTTTCGCACCAGCGATGGGCGTTCGCAAAGTGGCCGTGCGGTCCTGGTGGGGGACGCAGGGGTCCTGGCCGCGCCGTCAGATTCTTGCCCTGTAATGGCGCTGCCCGCTATACTCGCCTGCGATTTATGCGGAAAGGATTTTCCCGTTGCCATTTGAGCCACGCGACCAGTTTGAGCAGCGCCAGAAAAAGTTGCAGCAAATCCAGGCGCTGGGCCTGAACGCGTACCCGCACGAATTTCGATGGACCGATACGGCTGGCGAGCTGGCGACCCAATTTGGTGCTAGCTCCGGCGCGGACCTGGAGGCCAATCGCCGGAAGGTTCGCGTTGCCGGGCGAATCGTTTCGCTGCGCCTGATGGGCAAGGCCGGGTTTGCTCACCTGCAGGGTGCGGGGAAGCGCATCCAGATCTACGTAAAAAAGGACGTTGCGGGAGGGCGAGGATTCGAGCTTTTCCAGTTGCTGGACCTGGGCGACTTGATCGGTGTGCGCGGGCACCTTTTCCGTACCAAAACGAATGAGCTTTCTGTTTGGGCAGAGGAAATATATTTCCTGTCGAAGGCGCTGCTGCCTCTGCCGGAGAAATGGCACGGCTTGACCGACGTGGAGATGCGCTACCGCCAGCGGTATCTGGACCTGATTGCGAATGAAAAATCGCGTGACGTTTTTGTAACGCGCGCGCGGATCATCCAGGAGCTGCGGCGGTTTTTCGATGCCCGCGGTTATATCGAGGTGGAAACGCCCATGATGCATCCGCTGCCCGGCGGAGCGGCGGCGCGGCCTTTCAAGACCCATCACAATACATTGGACCTCGACCTTTACCTGCGCATCGCGCCGGAGCTGTATTTGAAGCGCCTGACCGTCGGGGGGTTTGATCGCGTTTACGAGATCAACCGCAATTTTCGCAATGAGGGAATCTCCACGCAGCACAATCCGGAATTCACTATGCTGGAGTTCTATGAAGCCTACAGCAATTACGGCGATTTGATGGACATGAACGAACGCCTATTCGCGGATCTAGCTAAATCGATCACCGGCTCGACGGTGGTCCGCTACGGAGAGGTTGATCTGGACTTCGGGAGATTTGAGCGTTTGACGATGCGCGAGGCTATTGTGAAACACTGGCCGGACGCGGCGGGAGCCGCTCCGAGGATTGCGGAGCTTGCCGCGCCTGGAGGTCCGCGAGCGACAGCGGAACGCTACAATGTCTGGGCCAAGAATAGTGGCGCTCCTTACGCCGCTTCCAAGGGGCGTTTGAGCGACGGCGAATGGACGGGCCTGCTGTTTGAGGCTATGGCCGAGGATAAGTTGGTGCGACCGACTATTTTGTACGAATTCCCGACAGACATTTCTCCTTTGTCAAAGCAGAAGGCAGACGATCCGAGCGTGACCGAGCGTTTTGAGATTTACGTCGCAGGAATGGAGATCGCGAATGGCTTTTCGGAGTTGAATGATCCGATAGAACAGGAACGTCGCTTTCGCGCGCAGGTCGCGCAGGGTGGCGACGAGATGCCCAAGCAGATCGACTGGGACTACATACGCGCGCTGTGCCACGGCATGCCGCCTGCCGCGGGCGAGGGCATCGGCATCGATCGTTTGACGATGCTCTTCACCGACTCGCCGTCCATCCGCGATGTCATTTTGTTCCCCCAACTGCGCCCGGAAGCGCCATCCAATCCGGAGCAAGGTAGTAATCCCTGACGAGTTCAGCATGAATTTTGAATGGTTCATCGCCAGGCGGTACCTGCGGTCGCCGTACCGCCCCGCAGTGCTGCGCCTGGTGACGGCGTTCTCGGTGATCGGCGTTGCCGCAGGAGTCGCAACGCTGGTGATTGCCCTGGCAATGAACACCGGATTTCGCGAAACGCTGCAGGACCGCTTGCTAGGCGTGACGGCGCACGTGTCGCTCAGCAAGCCTGGCGCGGGCGGTATTCGCGACTATAAAGCTGTGGCCTCCAAACTGGGCGCGACACCGGGCGTGCGCTCGGTGAGTCCGGCAGCCTATCAAACCGTGCTCATGATCTTTGCCGGCCAGGCGCGCGGCGTGGTCACAAAAGGAATCGATCCGGAACGCGAACGGCGCAGCGATGAGGCGCTGCAGCGCATCATCGCCGGGAACCTGGATTTTTCGCCCGATGGCAACGGCATTGACGCGATACTAATCGGCAAGCAACTCGCACAGGAGTGGAAGCTCTCGCCGGGCGACTATGTGACGCTCACCAGCCCGCAAGGGCGATTGACGCCATTCGGTTTGCTGCCGCGAAGCCGGCGGTTCCGCGTCGCGGGAATTTTTGATTCGGGCTTCTACGATTACGATGAGAATTGGTGCTTCTTGAGCTTGCCGGCCGCGCAAGCGCTCTCTGGCGTCGTTGATGCTGTTAGCGTGCTGGAATTTCGCCTGGACAAGCCGGAGCAGGCCGGCGATATTGCGCGGAAATTGCAACAAGCCGCAGGCCCCGGCTTTGCCGCTAGCACCTGGATGGAAGAAAACCGCGCGCTTTTCCGCGCCTTGCGCCTGGAAAAGCTGGTGACCGCGATCTTCATCGGACTCATCACGTTTGTGGCGGGCTTGAACGTCCTGGTGGTGCTGTCCATGACGGTGACCGACAAGGCGCGAGATGTCGCCATTCTCATGTCCATGGGCTCCCGGCGGGAGCAGATTCGGCGCATTTTTTTGTGGCAAGGGATGGCGATTGGCGCGACGGGCACCCTCGCCGGCCTGTGCGTCGGGTATGCTTGCGCTTGGATGGCCGGGACTTGGCGCCTGATTCCCCTCGATCCACAGGTGTATGCGGTGCCCTACGTGCCGTTTCATCCCAGTCTGCTGGATGGCGTTTGCATCGCGGCCGTGGCCATGGGAATTTCGGTCGGAGCTACGCTCTTGCCCGCGCGTGCGGCGGCTCGCCTCCTGCCGGTGGACATTCTGCGCTATGAGTAGGGAAAACCGGGTAGCAGCTCCTGGAACATATCCTAATATACGGATATACGGCGTTGTGGGCGGAACGCAGCTTTGGAGCACGGTTTGCTCCTACGATCATCGCGTGGGCGTGCGGCCTCATCGAGGATGATTTTCGAACCTCGATGGGAAAAAATTGCCCGCCATAAACGTTTGAAATAAAAGCAATTAAGCGTTTAACAAAATACCCGTTTTGGGCCTGGTTTCTTGCTAGGCAAAGCTCCGGCATAAATGGGAAGTGATTGGGCCGCGGCGGGGATTTTGGGATACGGCACTGTAATTGCCTCTCCTGCATCTAAGTACATGGACGGGCGGTCGGCTGGCCGCCGAATGCTACCGGGGAATGTGGGCTTGGGATGAGTTTTGAAATCAATTCGGGGTCGGACGCGGGGGCAGGCGACTCCAGCGGCTTCTCCGACGCGCAGGTGGTGCTCGAAGCGCGCAGCGTGAAAAAGACCTACGGTGTAGGCGCGCGATCTTTGACGGTTTTGACGGACGCGAATCTAAGTCTGCGGCGCGGAGAGATGGTTGCGATTGTCGCGCCGTCTGGAGCGGGAAAAAGCACTCTGCTGCATCTGCTGGCTGCGCTAGACACGCCAACAAGCGGTACAGTATACTTCGCTTCCAAGCCCATTGAAACGAATCAAGACACCACGGTGGCCGAGTTTAGAAATCGCGCCGTGGGATTTCTGTGGCAGCGGCATCAATTGTTGCCCGATTTTACGGCCACAGAAAATGTAGCCATGCCGTTGCTGCTGCGAGGTGAGGCCTTCTCTCCCGCGATGACTACAGCGCGGAAATGGCTCGCGGAAGTGAGCCTCGAAGACCGGGCCGAGCACCGCGCAGGGGAGCTTTCGGGCGGGGAACAGCAGCGCGTCGCTATTGCCAGGGCGCTCGTCACCAGGCCGGCCGTGCTGCTGGCTGATGAACCGACCGGAGATTTGGACGAGCAGAATGCTTGGGCCGTGTTCGAGTTATTGCAGCGGCTGCATGGCGCGTACCGGTTGACGTCGTTGATCGCGACGCACAACCTGGCGCTCGCCGCGCGTTGCGACCGCATCTTGACTCTGGAGCACGGCGTTCTGCGTACTCGCGTGGCTGCGGCCGCGGCGATGGGGACCCCCGGGGGAGAAGCGAGCTAATCGTGTTTGAACGCTACACAGAGAAAGCGCGGCGCGTAATTTTCTTCGCCAGGTATGAAGCCAGCCAGTATGGCAGCCCGTATATCGAGACGGAGCACTTGCTGCTCGGCTTGATGCGCGAGGACAAGGCCCTGGCCAATCGCTTCCTGCGTCAGCAGGGCTCCATTGAATCGATCCGCAAGGAGATCGAAGCGCGCATTACCATCCGCGAGCGTATTTCCACATCCGTTGAAGTGCCTCTGAGCGCGGAATGCAAGCGCATCTTGAACATGGCCGGCGAAGAAGCCGAGCGCCTCGGCGTCAAGCACGTCGGAACCGAGCACCTGCTGCTGGGCATCCTGCGCGAAGAGAAATGCTTCGGCGCGGAAATTCTGATGGAGCGCGGCCTGCGCCTCTCCACATTGCGTGAAGAACTCGCGCGCACCTCCGGCGAAAAAACCACGGCAGCCCGTCCCAAGGAAACTTCGCTGCTCGCCGAGTTCAGCCGCGATCTCACACAAGCCGCTTCCGAAGGATCGCTCGACCCGCTCGTCGGCCGCGAAGGCGAAGTCGAGCGCGTGATCCAGATTCTCTGCCGCCGCACCAAAAATAATCCGGTGCTCATCGGCGAACCCGGGGTGGGCAAAACCGCCATCGTGGAGGGCCTCGCCCAGCGCATCTCCGACGGCGATGTACCGCCATTCCTCGCCGACAAGCGCATCCTTTCTCTCGATCTCTCGCTGATCGTCGCCGGCACAAAATATCGCGGCCAGTTTGAAGAGCGCCTCAAGACCATCATGAAAGAGTTGATGGAGAGCCAGAACGCCATCGTCTTCATTGACGAACTGCACACCCTGGTCGGCGCAGGCTCCGCGGAAGGCTCGCTCGACGCCGCCAACATTCTCAAGCCCGCACTCTCTCGCGGCGAAATTCAGTGCATCGGCGCGACCACTCCCGGCGAGTATCGCAAGTCCGTCGAAAAAGACCGCTCCCTCGAGCGCCGCTTCCAATCCGTGAAAGTTCCCGCGCCCAACGAAGAAGAAGCCGTGCAGGTCATCAGCGGCGTCCGCGAGCGCTACGAAAAATTTCACGCCGTCAGCTACACCGACGACGCTCTTCGTTACTCCGTCTATCTTTCCAACCGCTACATCCCCGACCGCTTCCTCCCTGATAAAGCCATCGATCTGATCGACGAGGCCGGCGCCCGCGTGAAACTCCGCCAGGCCAGCGTTCCCGAAGAAGTCGGCGAAGTGCAAAAGCGCGTCAAGTTCATCACCCACCGCATGGAAAGCGCCATCGCCGCTCACGAATTCGAGAAGGCGCGCTTCTACTCCGAAGAAGAGCGCAAGGAAAAAGAAAATCTCCGCGGCCTTCGCGAGCGCTACAAGCTCGACGACGCCTCCACCGGCATCGTCACCCGCGAGGACATCGAGGAAGTCGTCTCCCGCTGGACCGGCATCGCTGTCACCTCCATCAAGGAAGACGAGCAACAGAAACTCCTGCGCATCGAGCCCGAACTGCACAAGCGCGTCATCAGCCAGGAC
>CATPAM010000470.1 GCA_955651735.1 Candidatus Acidiferrales bacterium
CCGTCATCCACGCCACCGCTTTTGGATCGGGCTGCGGCACCGGCACCTTAAACGCCACTAATTTGCTCTTCGCGTTCGGCGCCAAACCCGAAAGCGGATAATTCTTCACAATGTTTCCGTAATAGATCGAAGCGATTTCCTTGTGCTCGCTCTTCTCGAAAATGTCCCCCAACATCCACTGCACCTTGTCGGACTTACTGTAGAGCGGGTAACGTTTTTCAATAGCAACGAGCCGCGCAGCGGCAGCCCGCTTGTCGCCCTTCACGTAATAGAAGTACCCGATCCGGTAGTCGCCTTCCGCGATGATTTCCTGCACGTCGCGCAGCCGCTGCTCCGCCTTCGGCGCCAGCGGATCCTTCGGATACTTCGAAAGGAACGTCTGGTATTCCTCTTCGGCCGCCTTAGCTTCGCTGCGGTCCCGATCCGGCTTGGCCATTTGTTGATAGTGCGCGTTCGCCACCTGCAACAGCGCGTACGCCGCTTCCGGCAGGAAAGGGAAGAATATGATGAAATCTTTGTAGCCCTGGATCGCCTGGGCCATGCTCGCCGTTCCGGCCTCTTTGTAATAGGAATCCGCGATTCCCAGCTTGGCTTTGGCCAAATATTCGCTGTCCGGGTACGTGTTAATGAGTGTTTGCAAGCCCAGCCGGCCCACTTCCTGCCGCCCGTGCTTAATGTCAGCGACGGCACGGTTGTACAGGATTTTGTCGGGCTCCGCGGTGTTATCCGCGCTGGTTGACTTGTTTAGTTTCTTCTTTTTCTTGTGGAGTATCTGGGCATCGCTAGAACTGGCGCTCAACAGCAATCCAGCCATCAATGTCCATGTAAGAGTTCGGCGCAAACGCAATCCTTCACCTCTCTCTAATAAATCTTCCGCAGCCAACAGCCGGCTTCGGTACGATCCGTTTTGCTCGGGTAGGTTCTTAGTATACCTGAACCAACGGACAGGCTCAGCAAGAACTTGCCGCCGGACCGGTTTCTCCTCATATCGGAGGGTTCCACGCCGCGCAGGGTTGCCTCGGCCTTGCTGTTTGGCCGGTGTTGTACGGGCGCGCTTTGGCGCGTCCCCCTGTAGCGGCTGGGCTTTAGCAGAGCAAGCGAGCGCAGCGAGCGCTCCGACGTTTTTCGCTTTCTCTTACCGCAGCGCCATCGCCGCAATCCCCGCGACCGCCCCCAGCGCGGCCACCGCGCCCCCGGCCGCCGCTGCAATCTTCCACGAAATTGTTTTCCCCACCACCAAAAACGAGTACACGCTATAAATCCCCAGCGTGCACAAAATCGTCACTACATACGGCAACGCCACTCCCCGCGACATCGCCAGGTACGCAATCACCACGTCAAACGCCATCGGCACCGGTAAAAACGTTCCTACCACCGCCACCAGCGCGATCCCTCCCAGCGTCGCCGGAGCATGCAATCCCTGCTGCGGGATCGTCTCGATCGCCAGCGCACCCAGCACCGCCGCCAACACCATCAGCGGTACGCCCACGCGAGCAATGTGCCAAAAGCTCTTCGCGTAAGATTTCGCCACCGTCTCCACCACCTGTGCCCAAGTCGCCGATGCCGGAACATCGATCGCGCACTCTCCCGCTATCCCCGGCGCAGCCCGGCGCGCTCCCACCAGCGGCGCAAACACGAAAATCATCAGCAACATCGTCGCCAACTTCAATCCCACAATCGGCAGCGGAAACAGCGCAAACGCCATGGCCAGCACCACCACATTCAGCGTCGGCGAACTGAACATCGCCGCCAGCGTCGATTCCGTGCTCATCCCCGACGCGTACAACCCGCGCCCAATCGGCGCCACGCAGTTCGCGCACACCCCCAGCGGCATCCCCACTGCCGCGCCCAGCAGGGAATTGACGTACGCGTTCGATGTCCTCCGCCGCGGAATCGTCGCCAGCACCGTCAGCGCCGCCGCCGCAAAGAAAAACCCAAACGTCATGCCAATCTCATTCGCCTGCAGCCAGTTGATCGACGTCCGCCAAACCCGCTGCCGCAGCGGCATGCCGGGCTGCACCGCCATCACCGTCCCAAACGTGATCGCCCCAGTAACGCTCACGTGCGTCCCCTGCGAATATTTCTTGTAAAGGGCCGGATACCGCGACACCGTCCAGAAGTAAGCCCCAATCGCAAGCAGCAGCAACAACGCCACCGTTCGCGTTCACCATTGACTCGCTCTGTCACTGGAAATTGCCGAGCCCAACGCAGCCGTCCGCGTAGCCATCGCGTCTCCTCACTCTGATTGTCTTTTCGGAACCCCGAGGACGCCGCAACTCTACGCATCCCCACCCAACCGCGGAATAACCCAAAACCACTACTCGTTATTTCCTGAGGAAGTGGGAGCTGCCCGGGAAACGCCATTCACCGGAATGGCGCTTCGCTCACGCGCCAACGCGTGTCATCCCCATGTAGGCGCGCCGCTTTCAGCTCATTCTTTCCGTTTCCCACAACCATCCACAAATATGCACAGCCTTTCCCGCCGATTTCGATTGACGCCCCAAACCACATCCACTATCGTGCGCACCAGATTGAACCGGGAAGCTTGAAACTTTACGGCTTGGTTTCGAGGGCGCAGCAGCTTAACGGCGGTTGCGGCCGCGAGATTGAACCACGAGGTAGAAAAGTTTTGCGGCTTCAGTTTAAAAGGGGCGCAACGACCTTAACCGGCAGTTGCGCCCTTGATTTTTTGATGTAGCGCCCGCTTTCCGAAGCGGGCTCCGTTGTCCTTCTC
>CATPAM010000471.1 GCA_955651735.1 Candidatus Acidiferrales bacterium
CGACAGCCGTCTGGCTCGCCTCTGTAAATTCCAGCGCTGCGAGGCATAGGACCTCTTCCGCGCAGAACCATTCACCTGGGCGAGTAGTCGTCCAAGTGCAGAAGTAACTTCAATGTGGCGCAGCCCGGTCAGGGTACAGAAGGGATATAATGAGTGTCAGCGAAAACTTGGGAGAAGCGAAGCGCAGGTGGCTTTTTCCCACACTTGAAAAGAAACCGGGAGTAGGAGCGGTTGTGGGCCTTCAGATCTCAACCCGGGAATCTGGCGACGTCACCATCTTGTACGTTGAGGGGAAAGCGACGATCGGGCGTGATAATGATTTGCTGGATGGCCAACTACGAAAGCTGGTCGACGAAGGCGCGCGCAAGCTGTTGCTGAATCTGGCGGATGCGACGCAAGTGGATAGTTCGAGTATCAGCACCATCGTGCGGACGTTCGTTACACTTGAACGCAGCGGCGGCAGCCTGAAATTGCTCCGTCCGCGTGGTCGGGTGCGGACTGTGCTGCGAGTGATCCGCTTGCCGGACATTATCCCGACCTTTGAGGATGAGACCCAAGCTCTGGCCAGTTTCCAACTGCGGGGTTACTCTGCTAGGCCCTGAGGGTCCGAACTTTGTAGACTTTCAGAACGGGTCAGCAAAGTCCTCTGTTTTATGAGTCCGCTGCTCTAACCGCTGAGCTACGGGCCCTACGGGAAGCAACGCTTGATTTTATAATGATTTGGAACAATTGCGAGGCTGCAATTTCCGACGGCGGGACCCCGCGGGCTTTGGGTTATAATCGTTCGCATGGAGACGCGCTGCGCTCGCTGCAATGCGCCAATGGCCTGCAACCCAAAAGGACATTGTTGGTGCGCCGAACTCCCGCACGGTCCGATGCCGACTGAGACCGGTGGTTGTCTCTGCCGAGACTGTCTTTCAACGGATCTCAAGCTTTTTGGTGATGAGGACCGCCGCGGTTTTCCAGAAACGACAAATCGAGACTCAAAGCGCCCGACGAATCTGTAGAAACTGCGACGCTCAGTCTCGGCGCGTTTGACCCGAAGAGGCTGACGAACTGCGGGGACTTGCATGAAACTGGTTACATTCAGTTGGGGAGGGCGTGAACTGCGGATTGGCGCCGTCGCGGCGAACGGGAGCATTGTCGATCTTAATACCGCGTACGCGCTGTATTTGCGAAATGTGGAGCAGGAGGGCGCATTTTACGCGTTGGCGGACGCGCGGGTGCCTGCGGAAATGCGCGGGCTTTTTGCGAATGGGGATCGCGGCCTGGACGCGGCGCGCGCGGCGCTCGAATATGCGCTGAAGGAAGGGCCGGAAGCGAAGGGGCCGAACGGAGAGCCCGTTTTCTTCGGCAGAGAGGTGATTCGCATCAAAGCTCCGATTATTCCGAAGAAATTTTTCCACACGGCGGGAAATTTTCGCGAGCACCATACGGAAGCGCAGAAGGCGGGGTTTTCGCACCCGGTGCTGCCGTGGATTGTGTTTTTTCAGAATGTGGATGCCATTATCGGACCGGAGGAAGAGATCGTTTATCCCGAGCATCTTACCGAAGAGCTGGACTATGAACTGGAGCTTGCGGTGGTGATGAAGAAAACCGGGAAACATTTTTCGGCGGAGCGGGCAGGCGAATACATCGGCGGGTACGTGATTTTCAACGATATCACGGCACGCGACATTCAGCGAACCGAGATGAAGTCCGGAGTTTTCAGCTTTTGCAAGGGGATTGATACGTTCTGCCCGCTGGGCCCGCACATTGTCACGGATGATGAAATACCCAACGCAAATAATTTGGCGATGGAGCTGCGCGTGAATGGAAAGACGCGGCAACAGTCGCATTCGAGCAAGATGTCGGTCACGGTGCCGGAGATCATCGCGCATTATTCGCCGATGGGATATTCGGCGGGCGATGTGCTGTCGACCGGAACGGTTTCTGGCGTTGCGACATTCAGCGGCGACCCGAAATCGTTGTATTTGAAGCCGGGCGACGTGGTGGAATGCGAGATCGAAAAGATTGGCGTGTTGCGGAACCCGGTGGTTTCGTACAAAGAGAAGCACGGCGGGAAATCCGTTGCTACCGCGTGACGGTTGATACGACGGAATTGACGATGGCCACAGGACAAAAGGGCGTTTGGGTCAGCGAACTGAACAGCAGGCCCGATGTGCGGAAGGAATTCGTTGCGGGGCGCGCCGTTCAGTTCTACGACACGACGCTGCGGGATGGGGAGCAGAGCGTTGGCGTGGTGCTGACACCGCGGCAGAAATTGGAAATCGCTCGCGGGCTCGACGAGTTGGGCGTGGGACGCATCGAAGCGGGGTTTCCGCGGGTTTCTGCCGAGGATGCGGAAGCGTTTGGGCTGATCGCGCAGGCCGGGTTGAAGGCAGAGATTTGGGGATTTGGGCGCGCGCTGAAAGCGGACATCGATGAGCTGCTGCGGTTGGGCGCGCATGCGACCGTCATTGAGACGCCCACAAGCGCGATCAAGCTGAAGGCTTATGGCCTGAGCGTGGAGGAGGCCAAGCGGCGCGCGGCGGAGGCCATCGGTTACGCACAAAAGAATGGAGTCACCGTGGCGTTTTTTACGGTGGACGGCACGCGCACGGATTTGGAAGTGCTGCGCGATTTTTATAGTTGCGCGCTGGATGCTGGCGCAGAGGAATTGGTAGTGGTTGACACAATCGGCGCCTGCGGGCCTGAAGCGGTGGAGTTCTTGGTGCGGAGCGTGCGGGAGTGGGTTGGGACGAAAGTGCCGCTGCACTTTCATGGGCACAACGATTTTGGGATGGCGACGGCTTGCGCGGTGGCAGCGGTGCGTGGCGGCGCGGAATGGATTCAAGGCACGATCAACGGAATGGGAGAGCGCGCGGGGAACGCCGACATTGGCGAAGTGGCGATGGCGCTGTCGGGACTTTACGGCGTGCCGGTGAAGCTGAACCTGACGAAGATTCGGGAAGTTTCGGGATTGGTGCGCCGCGCGGCGGGGCATGAGCTGGAACCCTGGAAGCCGGTGGTCGGCGAGAATTTATTCATGCGGGAAAGCGGGGCGGTGGCCAGCCAGTTTCATATTCCGGAAGCGATTGAGCCGTTTTCGGCGGAGCTGGTGGGAGCGACGCGCGCCATTGTGCTGGGGAAAAAGAGCGGAATCGATAGCATCGCGATCAAGGCCAAGGAACTAGGCATTTCGCTGAGCGCGGAGGAACAACAGGCGGCGCTGGCGGCGGTGAAACGGACGGGAATCGAAAAGCGCGGCCTGGTTACGGACAACGAATTTCGTGCAATCACCGAGCGGGTAAAACGGGCGGCATCGGCCTAGTCCTTCGCGGCGATCATCTTCCTTTAAAGTGCGGCAAGACTCTTTGGCCGAAGAGGCGAGCCTGCTCCAGACGGTCGTCTCCCCACAACTCCAGCATGATGTGCGTGCAGCCGGAAGCGCGATACTCCTCTAATCGTTCAATGCATTGAGATGGATTGCCGGCGATGGGGCAGACCTTTTGCAGAACCGCGTCGGTGACCTTGCGGGCCGCAGCCTTTCTTCCGCCCTGCTCCATGGCTTCGGCGATGGGGCGAATTTCGTCGAAGGTGAAACCGGCGCATTCGAGCAGCGTGTCGGCGGAGCCGCGAATATTCTGCACTTTGTTGGCGAGGTACATGGCAGCCATTTCGCGAGCGCCTTCGCGAGCGGTTTTCGGATCTTCTCCCACGCTGCCAACAATTACCGAGCCGAGATCGAGCTTGGCGGGATCTTTGCCTGCTTTGCGCGCGCCCTCTTCCATCATCTTGCGGGAGTACTGCACAAATTTGGGCGTGGTGATGCTGGCGGTGAGCAAACCGTCGGAGTGCGAGCCCGCGAGGCGTTGAAGCACCGGGCCGGTGGCGCCGACGTAGATGGGGACACGCCAGCGGGGCACGTGCGCATCGGGTTTCAGCGCGGGCGCGAAGGCCTGAAAGGCTTTGCCTTCGTATTTCACTTCGTTTCCGGCGAGCATGGCCTCGATGATCTCGATGCTTTCACGCATCACGGTGGCCGGGCCGACTTCTTTGCCCTTTTCACCTTCGCCAATTTCTTTCATGAAAATTTTTGACGCACCGAGGCCGAGGAGAAAGCGATCTTTGCCGGCGGCTTCCTGCAGGACGCGCGCCTCCATGGCGATTTGCACGGGGTGCCGAGTGTATGGAGAGATGATGCCCCAGCCGATGGTGATGCGTTTTGTTTCGCGCGCGACTATAGCGGTGATAGCGGTGGAGGAGCGCGCTTCCATGGAATGCTTGCGCCACCACGGGTAGGCTTCAGCCAGCCAGAAGGTGTCGAAGCCCGCGGCGTCACAGGCTTGCGCCATGCGAACGGTCCCTTCGAGCGGCTCCATGCTGAGTTGCAACACACCGATTTTGAAGGGCGCACTCATTGTTTTCGATTTTTCTCCGTGCTCGCGCCGCTGCCCGCGGTTTCTTAGGCGGGATCGCTCCAGGAATGCTCCAAACCTTTTACCAGCTGCCAAAGCGCGCGATTGAGCGGAGTGGGCACGCCGAGTTTTTCACCACTCTCGGCGATGGCGCCGTTCATGAAATCAACTTCGGTTTGGTGCCTGGCGAGAATGTCTTGCAGCATGCTGGCCTTGTGCTTGCCGGGAGCAGTGGCGCCTTTTTGCACCAGGGCGCGAGGATCGCCATGAAGCTGAATGCCGAGCGCCTTGGCGACCGCTTCTCCTTCGCAGATCAACGCGTTGAAAAGCGCGCCGGTGGGCGGAAATCGAGTGGCCGCACCGTGGTGGAGCAGAGTGAGAGCGCCGACGGGATTGGTGGAGGCGTTGAAGATGAGTTTGGTCCATTGCGCCCCGCGAGCGTCTTGCAGGGCAATGACTTTCAGGCCTGCGCGGTTCAACAGCTCTGCCAGCTTTTCGACGCGCGAATAGGGGGTGTTCGTGGGTTCAAAAGGGCCGATCCAGGTGTCACCGTTGATGTCGAAGCCAACGTGGCCGGGTTCGATCACGTGACCAGCGGGGAATGTCGTACCGCGAATGACGTAGCGCACGCTCTTCGCGAGAATTTCTTCATTGCCAACGCCGTTTTGCACGGAGCACACCGCGCTGGAGTCGCCGAACAGGTGAGCGGTTTGCTCGATAGCCGGCCGCGTGTGTGTGCTCTTGGTTGCCACGATTCCGAATTCGCAAGGAGGAATTTCCTTGGGATTGGTTGTTGCGTGGAGGCGCGAAGTGAAATCGGCTGCGCCACTGATACGCAGGCCGCGCTCGTTGATGGCGCGGGTATGTTCCTGCGCTACGTCGTAAGCGTGGACTTCCACATCGGAGAGGCGCGCGAGGTGCGCGCCGAAAATGCTCCCGATGGCGCCGCAGCCGACGATGCAGATTTTGACGCTCATGCGGTCTTCCGCGCCTCCAACCCGGTGTAGAAGCGCCACGGCACATTCGCGAGACACTCGCCTTCGTTCTTCCCCACGCGGTAGGTGTCTTGCGTATAGAGGCAGACCTGGCCCTCCTGATCAACGACTTGCGGATGAAAGCTGAGCACCATGTTTTCTTTCAACTCGATCTGCGTGTTCGCGCCGATGGCGGGATGCTCGAGCATGGTCATGCCGATGGAGTGTCCGGTGAGGTGTCCGAGCGAAAAGCCGGCTTTGCCGAAGACTTCGGCGGCGGCTTTGTGAACTTCGCTGGCGAGCATGCCGTCGCGCATCTTGACGCGCGCGGCTTCCATGGCGTGCGGATAGACTTCACTCATCGCTTGCGTACGAGGGCTGATTTTGCCGCGGATGAGAGCGCGGGAGAATTCAATCCAGTAGCCCGCGGCGCCGGTGACCTCCAGCGAATACAGCAACAAGTCGTCGGGGCCGACCTTGCGGAGCGAAGGAACCTTGAAAAATGCTTCGGCTTCGCCGTTTGCCCCGCTTAAGACGATGTTCATCATGCGGGGACCTGCGCCGCGGGCGAAGAAGCGCTCGACGGCGGGGGCCATGATTTCGGCTTCGGTTTTTCCAGGCTCGAAGGCGGCGAGAAGGGCGTGGAAACCGTCGAGAATAATGTCCATGCTGTCGCGGAATCCTTCGAGCTCTTCCTCGCTTTTAACGGCGCGGGCCATGTCGAA
>CATPAM010000472.1 GCA_955651735.1 Candidatus Acidiferrales bacterium
CACTTTCGGCGCTCAACGGATAAGAATAAGAAACTTCACGAACTTCTCGCCAGATAGATGTCGCGTTTCCTTTATCCGACCGTTGCCGAAGCCATGGAGATGCATCGGCAACTCATCCACGAATTCGGCGGAATTTCCGGAGTTCGCGATCGAGGCTTGCTAGAAGCGGCGATTTTCCGCCCCCAGAGCGGTTACTATGATGACCTGGTGCACGAAGCAGCCGCGCTGATGGAGTCTCTAGCAAACAATCATCCGTTCATCGACGGAAACAAGAGGGCGAGCTTCGCGGTCACGGACGCGTTTCTGCGATTGAACGGTTACTACCTCGAGGTGGAGGCCCCTGCGGCGCATAAGTTCATAACGGAGTCCATTGGGAAGAGACAGTTCCGAATCGGTCCGATCCGTACATGGCTTACTGTTCACGTTCGGCCGCTGGTAGAAAACTGAAGTAGGGCAGCAACGCGAAGCCTAGGCGGTTAGCATGCCGAACGCGGTCAGCGCGTAAATCGCGGCGCACTCGCGCACGTTACGCAAATCAACGTATTCGTTCGGCCCGTGCGCAACCGAGAGCAGCCCAGGCCCGTATGCGTAAGCTGGTATTCCCATCGCGCTGTAGAAGCGAATTTCCAATAGGCCGGGACACATCTCAAATCGTGGTGCTTCGCCGCTTATCGCCTGCACGCTTTGCGCGAGCGCGCGGCCAAGTCTTTCGTTTTCAGGGCAAGCGGCCGCGCGGCCTTCCTGTAAGGTCTCCCACTCGAGGCGAATGCCACCACGCCGGCAGTCTTCCAGCACCGAGATGAGCCGGTCTTTTTCCGAGTCGAAATCTTCTTCCGGGTTGATGCGCCGGTCGACGGTGAACCAGCATTGGCCGGGCACGACGTTGAAATTCGTCCCGCCACCGCTCTCGCCACCTAACATCAAAATGGAATTGCTGCTCTGCTCAGCACCGATTGCGTAGCCCGTTTTCCGCTGCTCCACTTCGCGCTTCAACTCTTGTAGGCGCTCCACAACGCGCAACATTTGTTCAAACGCATTCTCGCCTCGATGCTGCAACCCGACGTGCGCAGATTTGCCCAGCACCTTAATTCGCAAAGAGATCGCGCCACGGTTCGCGTTCCATACCACGCCGCTGGTCGGCTCCGGCAAAAGCATCCCGATCCCGTGGCTGCCGAGCTTTCCCTGGCGTGCAAGCCACGCCGCGCCGCGCGCTCCTCCGGTTTCCTCGTCGGGAACCAGCGTAAGAACAATTTTGCCATTCAACGCCACGGCACATTCTTTCAGCGCGCGAACGGCAAAAAGCATGGCCACGATTCCGCCTTTCATGTCGCAACAACCGCGGCCAAATAAGAAATGCTCTTTGCGCACCGGCCGAAATTGCTCTGCTGATTGCGCCGGCACTACGTCGTAATGCCCGTGAAAATACAGCGTGCGAGTTTCGCTGCCGAAACTAGCCGTCAGGCTCACGGCTGTTTCGTCGCTGGCGTCAGCGCTGGCAAATGACGCAGGGGAGACGTGCCGCTCGCACGTAAGCCCTGCCTGACAAAGCTTCTTCTCCAAAAGGTCAGCACAGACTCGATAATTTCTTCCCGGTGGATTTTCAGTGGGTACTCTTACAAGTTCCGCCAGCAGCATGGCCATCTCGTCCTCTCGCGGCTCCAGCCACGCGCGCAAGCGCTCAGTGATGTCGGAACTGCCGCGAATTGCCGGACCCATAGGCCGGATGCTATGGAAATATGCGCGAGTCGCCAAGCTCCAAATTGGTGGTCAGCTCTACGCCACGCCGATGCGCATCGCGTTGACACGCCTCCGTGTACTCCGCTACGCTTTTCAGTTCGCGCATCACGTAATTTCGTTGCGTACCGTCTGCAAGAGCCTCAGGTCAGAAGACCCGAGCCAAACTGGACAAACCGCCGCATGGCTGAAGAAAAGCTCCCCACCCGCTCGCAGGACTTTTCCGAGTGGTACAACCAACTGGTCCTGAAGGCGCAACTCGCAGACTATGCGCCGGTGCGCGGCTGCATGATCGTGCGCCCCTATGGCTGGGCGCTTTGGGAAAATATTCAGCAGGCTCTGGATCGCCGGTTCAAAGCCACCGGCCACCAAAACGTCGCCTTTCCGCTGCTCATTCCGCGCAGCTTCATCGACAAGGAAAAGCACCACGTGGAGGGATTTTCGCCGGAACTCGCGGTGGTCACCATCGGCGGCGGCGAAGAACTGGCCGAGCCGCTGGTCATACGCCCCACCTCGGAAACCATCATCGGCCATATGTGGTCGAAGTGGATTCAGTCCTACCGTGATCTGCCCGTGCTGATGAACCAGTGGAATAGCGTCGTGCGCTGGGAGCTGCGCACGAAACTCTTTCTCCGCACGCTGGAATTTTTCTGGCAAGAAGGGCACACTGCGCACGCCACGCGCGAAGAGGCCGAAGCCGAAACGCGCCAGATGCTCGACATTTATACTGATTTCGCCGTCAATGACGCCGCGATTCCGGTGATCCCCGGCAAGAAGTCCGACGCCGAGAAATTCGCCGGCGCTGAAGTCACCTACGCCATCGAAGCCATGATGGGCGACGGCAAAGCGCTGCAGTCCGGCACCTCGCATTTTCTCGGTCAAAATTTCGCACAAGCTTTCGAAGTTCGCTACCTTGACCAGAGCGGCCAACTCCAGCACTGCTGGACAACGTCCTGGGGACTCTCCACGCGCGTCGTCGGTGCCATCATCATGGTGCACGGCGACGATCAGGGCCTGGTCGTGCCGCCGAAACTCGCGCCCTATCAAGTCGTGATCGTTCCCATTTACAAGACCGACGAAGAAAAATCCCTGGTCCTCGACACCGCGCGAAAATCAAAAGCGGAGCTCGCGCAGGCCAACATCCGCGTTACGCTGGACGAGCGCGAAGGCTCCAGCCCCGGCTGGAAGTTCAACGATTGGGAGATGCGCGGCGTTCCTCTGCGCATCGAGCTCGGACCCAAGGACGTCGCCAAGCAAGCCGCTATCCTCGCGCGCCGCGACCGTCCGGGAAGGGAAGGAAAAATCAGCGCTTCGCTGGCCGGCCTGCCCGCCACAGTCGAAAGCCTGCTCGCCGAGATTCAGCAAGCGCTGCATGACAAGGCTTTGGCATTCCGCAAAGCCAACACGCACGACGCGAAAACCTACGACGACTTGAAGAAAGCGGTCGAAACGGGTTTCGCCCTTTCCTATTGGTGCGGGAACCCGGAGTGCGAAGCCAAAATCAAGGAAGAGACCCGCGCCACCATGCGTTGCATCCCGTTCGAACAGTCCGGTGGATCCGGCGCTTGCGTCTACTGCGGGAAGCCCGCGGCGGAGCGGGCGATTTTTGCGCGTGCCTATTGACACGTTCTCGCTTAATGGGGGTGCGCTCCAGCGTGTGCGCGACCCCGGCCCTGTTGCTCTCCGGGAACATCTCGTGCCAGGCGCGCTCGACACCCACTCTCCGGCGGTGTTAGCGTAAAAAAGTACGAACGGTTTAGCATTTTTCGATGACGAAGCCTGTTTTGTGATCGGTTAGCGGCGGAGAAATATTCTAGTGGGTGAGATTGACAGCAAGGGGCGCTCCGGCGCTCGCGGACAACGTGGGAAAGGCAGGCTCAAAGCCATTGCTTTTACGGTGATTGTCGTTTTCGGCTTCTATGCTGCCTACAAGCTCATTCCTCCCTATATGGCGGAATACCAGCTTGCCGACAAAATGCAGGAGGAAGCGCGTTTTGCGGTGGTAAATCGCCACGGGGAAGAGCAAATCCGCGAAGCCATCTTCAAAGAAGCTGAAAGCCTGGACATCCCGCTGACAAAGGACGCAATCAAGGTCCTCGCTTCTGCCTCGGTGGTAAAAATTTCCGTCGATTACACTGTGCCGGTGGACCTGATGATCTACAAAATGGATCTGCACTTCACCCCCTCCAGCGAGAATAAGTCGATCCTGTAACGTGCTGCTCCCGTGGGCGCTCCCTTCGCCGTCAAGAAACCGTCCCCGTTTGCCCGCGTGTGCCCATTTCGCAACTCCGCGATTTCTTCGCTCGCCTTCCTTACCGTACCCCAGTTGCGAGACAATAGGATTCGAGCCATTGTGGGAGCTAGAGAGTGCGCATCCGTATCCTGAAGGGTTTTTGGACCTCCAGTCTTGGTCTGACCATTCTTGGTGTGATCTTCGCGATTTTTCTGATCGCCGGGGGTTTCTTCACCTACTACTACACAAAATATTCCCGCATGATCGACGCCCGCCTCTCCGGCCACGTTTTGCAGAACACCACGCAAATCTTTTCCGCTCCCGGGCATATTTCCGTCGGCCAGGCCATCAGCCCTGAAGAGCTCTCCGGCTATCTGCAGCGCACCGGGTATCGCCCGGAAGCCGATGAAAACGCCCTCGGCCAGTACACCGTGCAACGCAACGCGGTCGACATTCGTCCCTCCAAACTTTCTTACTTCGTCGGGAGCAATGCGCTGGACGTGCAATTCACCGGTAAAACCATTCGCACCATCCGTCCTCTCGGCGGCGGCAACGGCCTCGAGAGCGCCGAGATCGAGCCGGAGCTCATCACCAATCTCTTTGACAGCGCGCGCGAAAAGCGCCGCGCCGTCCGCTACGACGATCTCCCGCCGCTTCTTGTGCACGCTATTCTCTCCGCGGAAGACAAGCGCTTTTTCGAGCATGGGGGCTTCGACTTCGTGCGCATCGCCGGGGCTGCCTGGGCTGATCTGCGGCATACCAGCAGCCATTTTCAGGGGGCCAGCACCATCACCATGCAGGTGGCGCGTACTTTCTTTCTTAGCAACGAGCGCACGCTACGCCGCAAAGTTGCCGAAGCCACGGTCACGATCGAGCTCGAGCAGCGCTTCACCAAGCCGCAACTCTTCGAGCTGTATGCTAATGAAGTGTATCTCGGCAACCGCGGCAGCTTCGGAATCCGGGGATTTTCGCAGGCCAGCGTCGCGTACTTCGGCAAGGACCTTCGCCAGCTCAACCTTTCCGAGTGCGCCTATCTAGCCGGCATCATTCGCGCGCCAAATTATTATTCCTCCGCGGACCGTCACCCGGAGCGCGGCGCGCAAGCACGCGACCGTGTGCTCACGCAGATGGTGGAGAACAAGTACATCAGCGAGGAAGACGTCCGGGAAGCCAAAAAAGCCCCGCTCAACATCGTCAAGGCCTCCGTCTCTGGCAGCGAAGCCCCTTACTTCGTCGACATGGTTAAGGACCACCTGCTCGACAAATACTCCGAAAGCGACTTGCTCAGCGAAAATTTTCGCGTTTACACCACGCTCGATCCCGCTCTGCAGCGGGCCGCCGCCTCCGCGATCGAAGCCGGAATGAAGAATGTCGACAATCTTCTCGCCAAGAAATATGACCGCTGGCGCAAGGAGCAAGCCAAGAAGGGTTCGACCGAGCCGATCCCGCAGGCGCAAGCCGCGCTCGTTGCGCTAGACCCCCGGACCGGGGAAATCAAGGCCGTTATCGGCGGGCGCGACTACGGCCAGAGCCAGCTCAATCACGCTCTCGCGCATCGCCAGCCTGGCTCTGTCTTCAAGCCCTTTGTCTATGCCGCCGCGTTCGATAGCGCGGTGGACGGCGTGCAGCCCATCGTCACTCCCGCCACCACGATTGACGACGAGCCCACCACATTCGAGTACGATGGCGTCGACTACACTCCCAACAATTTCGGCGAGAGATTCATGGGCCGCGTTACCGCGCGCGATGCCCTCACGAATTCGCTGAACGTGGCTACCGTGAAAGTCGCCGAGCTCATCGGCTACGGCCGCGTTGTGCAAATCGCGCGTCAGATGGGCCTGGGCAACAACATCCGAGCCACGCCCGCCGTGGCGCTTGGCGCCTACGAGATGACGCCAGTGGACGTCGCCGCCGGCTACACCACCTTCGCCAACATCGGCACGCGTGCCGAGCCGCAGTTCATTCGCAACATCATCGGCGCGGACGGCGAGATCCTGGAGAAAGTCACCCCACAAACGCACACCGCGCTGGATCCCCGCGTCGCCTATCTCGTCACCAGTGTTCTCAAAGATGTCTTGAACCGCGGCACCGGCGCCGGCGTGCGCGCCCGCGGCTTCACCCTGCCGGCTGCGGGAAAAACCGGAACATCGCGCGACGGCTGGTTCGCCGGGTTCACCTCCAATCTCGTATGCGTGGTCTGGATCGGTTTCGACGACAATCGCGACTTAGGTCTGCCCGGCGGTTCCACCGCTGCGCCCATCTGGGCGGACTTCATGAACCACGCCACCGCGCTGCCCACCTATCGCGATGTGAAGGACTTCGACGCTCCTGAAGGCGTTCAGTCTGTCCTTATCGATCCTGAATCCTTGCAACTGGCCACCCCCAATTGCCCCACCACGCGGCAGGAGGTTTACGTTGCGGGTTCCGCGCCCACGCAGTATTGCGAAATTCACGGCGGCCACAATGTCTTCAGCTCCACGGGTTCCTGGCTATCCCATGTGTTCGGCGGAGGCCAACCGAAGGAGCCTGCTAAGGACGCTGACGGAAAACCAATTCCTTATGATCCGAATCGTCCGCCAAATGCCACCGGCCAGGGACAACCTCCGGAACCTGTCGAGGCCAAGGACAAGGAAGACGAAAAGAAAAAGAGTACCTTGAAGAAGATTTTTGGTATCTTTGGAGGTAAGAAGAAGGACTCCGACAAGCCTAAGCCGGACGATTCATCGCAGCCGGACAAGACGAAGCCGGATAACAAAGGAGACTCGCCATGAATCGTCTTCGAATGGCGTTGCCCGCTTGTTTTCTCCTCGTTAGCCTGACCCTTCCAACCATTGGCCAGACCAGCGACAACCCCTGCAAAGAATCATTCGTTCCTCCCATGCAGACGCAATCTCAGGTTTCCAACGCGGCGGCAAACCCTGCCGAGCACCAGATTAGCGGGGAAGAACTTGGCGATCTGTATATGGCTCGCAAGCAGTATCACGAGGCCATGGAGCAATACCGAATGCTCAGCGAGCAAAATCCTCACAATGCGGTCTACCTGAACAAGCTGGGCATCGCGCTGCACCAGCAAACCGCTTTGGGAGCCGCGCTGAAGTATTACGAGCGCGCCGTAAAGGCCGATCCGCGATACGCCGATGCCGAAAACAACATCGGCACCATCTGGTATCAGCGCAAGAAATACAGCAAAGCCATTCGCGCGTATCAGAAAGCCATCAAGATGCGCGACGACATGCCCGTGCTGTACAGCAACCTCGGTTACGCCTTTTTCAGCCAGGGCAAGTACGATGACTCCATCGCCGCCTTCCGCACCGCTTTGGCGAAGGACCCGCAATTTTTCGAGCGCGGTTCTTCGCGTACCGGCTCTATTCTGCAGGACCGTTCCGTGCCAGACCGCGGCCGCTTCTATTTCCTGCTTGCCAAGTCCTTTGCGGAAGCCGGCAATGTCGAGCGCGCCGTCTTCTATTTGCGCAAGGCCAAGGAAGAAGGCTACGCCCAGATGAATGAAGTGAAAAAAGACCCTGCCTTCGCCGCGGTTGTGAAGGATCCTGTCGTCATCGATCTCCTGGCTCCCAAGCCGGTTGAACCCACCCAACCCTAGTCTCGTCACCCCGGGTGTTGTGGGATCGCCGAAAGTTCTCAGTTGAAGTGTCGGCAAAGGGTGATGAACGGTTGAAGATTCCCCTTTCTCTTTCCCAATTAGTCCCTACTTCGCAACCAACAATCCCTGACCGCTCCTCTCTGTTACAATTCCATCGAGCATGTCCCCGCAAAATTTCAATTCGCGAGCACTAGTTGTTCTCTCCGCCGCGCTCTTCTTTGCCGCCGCCCTGTGTGCCCAGCAGCCACCGGGCAACAGAGGCGTCTACCTCGTTTTCCCCTTCGAAAACGCCGGGGCTTCCCCGCGTCTTGACTGGCTCGGTGAAGGACTTGAAGAGCTCACCATCCAGGCGCTCTCCGCGGGTGGCCAGCAGGTCTATTCCCACGCCGGGCGCACCACCGAAATGGAACGCAACGGCCTTCCTTTCTCCGCCAAGCTCAGCCGCGCCGGCATGCTGCGCGTTGCGCAAGACCTCGACGCCGATTATGTCGTGTTCGGCTCTTTTACTTCCGACGGCAAAACTCTAACAATTGATTCACGCGTCCTTCGCACTGATGCGCTGGCGCTGCTTCCCCCCATACACGAAACCGGTCCTCTCGATTCGCTGATGGAGATGCACTCCAAGGTTGTCTGGCGGCTGCTTTCGGAGAGCGACAAAGCGTACCGCCCCGCGCTGGCGGAGTTCTCCAAGTCACAGCGTCCGCTGCGTCTCGACGCTTTCGAGCACTATATCCGCGGTCTGCTGGCCAATGAAGACGAGCCGCGCCTCCGTGAATTGCGTGAAGCTTCCCGCCTCGAGCCGTCATGGCCCGATCCTTATTTCGCTCTCGCCGAGACCTATTTCACGCGCAACGACTGCGCCACCGCGCTCTCTTTCCTGGCGCACGTTCCGCCCGCTCATGATCGCTACGTGGAAGCGCTCTTCTCCACTGGCGTTTGCCGCTTACAGATGAATCAGCCGGAGCGCGCCGAGGAAGTGTTTACGTCCCTGCAGACTGCCCTCAGTGGCGCCGCCAAGAACGAGTCGCAGGCCGGTGCTTCCGGCGGGGACATTCCGGAAATTTTGAACAACCTAGCCGTTGCGCGAGCCCGCCAGGGCAAAACGAGCGCCGCGCAGGCCGACCTTCGCCGCGCCACC
The DNA here is from genome assembly GCA_955651735.1 of Candidatus Acidiferrales bacterium. Lineage (GTDB taxonomy): Bacteria > Acidobacteriota > Terriglobia > Acidiferrales > UBA7541 > Acidiferrum. Next base: position 8,707 of record CATPAM010000472.1, read on the forward strand.
GATTTTGATCCCGACGAGGACGACTATCCCTTTAATCTCGGCCTGCTCGCGATGCAGACCGGTGATTTCGCCTCGGCTGCGACCGCTTTCCGCGAAGCCTCCGAGCGCAAGCCGGATAATCCCGAAGACCGCGCGCTCCTCGTGCAGTCTCTGGAAAAGGCTGGAAAGAAAGCCGAGGCCGATCAGGAGCGCGAATCCGCTGCCGAGGCGCTCGGCCCCAACGCACTGCAGTCCGTGCCTATGGATGCGAAGCTCGATGCCAGCTTCCGCCTCGCGCGCATACGCACCGAGTTGGACACCACAGCGCTACGCCTGGAAATTGCGGCTTCCGGAAGCGCAGCGAATTCCGCCGCTGAGACTACCTCGGTCGACAGCTCCGCCTCGCACATTCGTCGCGGACGCCAGGAGCTTGCTGCAGGGCGCCTGGATTCCGCCGAAAATGAATTTCGCGGTGTTCTGCGCAATGAACCTGCCAACGCCGCCGCGCACCGCGGCTTGGCGGAAGTCAATCATCGGCGCGGCAAGCTCGATGACGCGGTCAAGGAACTCCAGGCTTCGCTCGCGGCTCGCGACTCCGCGCAAGTTCGCACGATGCTGGCCCGTGTCTACCTCGAGCAGAAAAAAACCGATCTGGCCCGTACCGAAGTGCGGCGCGCCTTGCAGCTTGCGCCCAACTACCCGGAAGCCAAACAATTGCTCGAACGCCTCCAAAACTCCAAGCCCAACGGAGGCGCGCAATGATCCCAACTCTTTTCGCCAGCCTTGCACAAATTTCTCGGACGCCGGAACGTTGGCACCGCCATAAACCCTTCGCGGCCTATAGGCTTCAGTTTTTGCGAAAACATCTTTTTCTCGCCGCTCTGCCCACCCTCGCGCTCCTTTGCTTCTTCCCCTCGGTCTCCGCCGACGAACACCCTTCCCCGCCCGTCGTCCTCGATCTGAATCTGCACGGCGTCGTCGAACCCATCCTCGCAACCTATATCGATGAAGGCATCGCGGATGCCGAGCGCCGCCAGGCTGCTTTGATTCTCATCACCATGGACACGCCGGGCGGCCTCAGCGACTCCATGCAGGACATCATCAAGCACATCCTGGCATCGCGCGTTCCGGTCGCCGTGTACATCACACCCACCGGCGCTCGCGGCGCTTCCGCCGGTTTCTTCATTCTTCTCTCCGCTGATATTGCCGCCATGGCTCCCGGTACGCATACCGGAGCCGCTTCGCCGGTCATTGCCATCGGCGGATGGCAGTTGCAAGTCGACGAAACCATGAAGCGCAAGATTCTCAACGACGCTTTGGCCTTCTTGCGCAGCTACGCGGAAAAGCGCGGGCGCAACCCGGCCCTCGCGGAAACCGCGGTCACCGATGCCAAGGCTTTTACCGACAAAGAGGCCCTCGACGGTAAGATGATCGATCTCGTTGCCCCTACGACCGACGACCTGATTCGGCAGCTCGACGGCCGTCAGATTACGCGCTTTGACGGCAGCAAAATGAGGCTTTCGCTTGCGAACGCCAAGCTCACGCCGTTTGAATTGTCCGGCCGGCAAAAATTTCTCGCGCGCATCGTGGAGCCGGACGTCTTTTTTGTGCTTCTGATCATCGGCGTGCTCGGCCTCTACACGGAGTTCACTCACCCCGGCGCAATCGCTCCCGGAGTCATCGGCGGCATCTGTACGGTGTTAGCCCTCTATGCGATGCAACTTCTTCCCGTCAACATCGCGGGAGTGCTTCTCATCTTGCTGGCCCTGGCGCTGTTTATCCTGGAAGCGAAATACACCAGCCATGGCGTGCTTCTTGCCGGCGGTGTAGTGTCCATGTTGCTCGGCGCCATGTTTCTGATTCGCTCGCCGCTAACCGCCGGCGGCGTTAGCCTGGGCGTGGCCGTTGCCGTGACGCTGCCCTTTGCCGCGCTCACCGTTTTCTTGATGCGTCTTGTCTTGCGTTCCCGCGCCTGGAAAACGCAAACCGGCCGCGAGGAAATGATCAATGCCCAAGGAATTGTCGTCACTCCGCTGGCGGACGGCGCCGAAGGCATGATTCGCATTCATGGCGAACTCTGGCGTGCCATATCCAATCAGCCTGTGCCCGAGGGCAAATCCGTGCGTGTGGTAAAAATGGAAGGCCTGAAGCTTTACGTGGAACCAGTGGCGTAGAAGCCTGCCATTGCCGAGCCGTTTGCGATTTTCAAGACCAACTACTGCCAATGAGTTAGATTGATTCGCCCGAGTTAGGAGGACAAATGTTCGAGTTCTTCGGTGTAGGTACGCTGGTCATCATCGGCTTCGTGCTCATCTGGTTCTGGAATTCCCTTTACGTCATCAAAGAGTGGGAGCGCGGCGTGGTCCTCCGCCTCGGCCGAATGATGCCGCAAGCGAAGGGCGCCGGCCTCAACCTCGTCTTCTGGCCAATCGAAACGCTTACGCGCATGAGCATGCGTATCGAAACGCTCGATGTCCCTCCTCAGGACATCATCACGCGCGACAACATCTCCGTGAAAGTCAACGCCGTCTGCTATTTCCGCATCGTCGATGCCAATCTCGCGCTCTCCCAGGTGCAAAATTATCAGTATGCGACTTCGCAGCTCGCGCAGACCACCATCCGCAGCGTCGTCGGTCAATTCGAACTGGACGAAATCCTCGCCCAGCGCGACAAAGTCAACGCCAAGCTGCAACTCATTCTCGACACCGAAACCGAGCCCTGGGGCATCAAGGTCAGCAAGGTGGAAGTGAAGCAAGTCGACATCCCCGAGCAGATGCAGCGCGCCATCGCCCGCCAGGCCGAAGCCGAGCGCGAACGCCGCGCAAAAATTATTCACGCGGATGGCGAGTTCCAAGCCTCCTCGAAATTGGCCGAAGCTGCCAAGGTTCTCGAAACGCAACGCTCCGCCATCCAGCTTCGCTATCTGCAGACTCTTACCGAGATAGGTGTCGAGAAGAACACAACGATTGTGTTTCCCCTGCCCATCGATATCATTAACAGTTGGGTGCAATCGTTAGGGGG
>CATPAM010000473.1 GCA_955651735.1 Candidatus Acidiferrales bacterium
ACGAAACGCACATCGAACTGCGCTCGCCAACTCCCGAACAGGAAAGAGCTGGAATCAAGAATCGCGTCTTCCTCGACGGCAAAGAAGTCACGCAGGAAATCCGTACGCCGGAGGTAGCGCAAGCTGCATCTCGGCTCGCCACCATCGCCGGCGTTCGCTCCGTCCTTGTCGCCGAGCAGCAGCGCTCCGGCGCTGGAGGCGGCATTGTGATGGAAGGCCGCGACATCGGCACGGTTGTGTTTCCCAAGGCCGAGCTAAAAATATTTCTTGAAGCCTCGCCCGAAGTTCGCGCCGAGCGCCGCTGGAAAGAGCATCTGGAAAAGGGCGAGCCCATGACGCTCGCGCAAGTCCTCGAAGAAGTTCGCGAGCGCGACAAGCGCGACCGCGAACGCAAAGTTTCGCCGCTGGTGCGCGCGGCCGACGCCGTCCTTATCGACAACACCGCGATGGACGCCGCGGAAACCGCGCGCCTCATCGTGATGCTCGCGCGCGAACGCGAAAGGGAACTGGCCACCGCCGCCGGGGGGAAGCCGTAATGATTCGCATGCTCATGCTGCTCACAATGACGGTTGCCTGCACAACTCTTGCCTTCCCGCTGCTCACTTTCGGCCAGGCCAAAGATTCTCAAAAACTCCGGGCGTTCCTCGACACCGATTGGCGGCGCTGGATGGAAGAGTATCCAGAGCACGCCACGCATGTCGGCTTTCCCGGCCAGGACGATCGCTGGACCGACGATTCCCCTGCGGGCATCGATCGCCGCAAAAAGCATCTGGCCGACAGCCTCGCCACGCTGAAAGGCATTCATCGCGGCGATTTGCCCGCCAGCGAGCAGCTCAATTTCGATCTCTACCTCGAACTCCTCGAAACGGCCAGCGAGGGACTGCAATTCGGCGATGATCCGTTTCCGTTCCGTAACGTCGTGCCGCGCAATCTTTGGATGCCGATCAACCAAATGGGCGGCTTGCAGCAAGAGGCCGCGGACACGCTGGCGATGCAGCCGCACCAAACTGTCGCCGACTACGAAATTATTCTCAAGCGGCTCACTGCGCTTCCCGCCGCGGTCGGCCAGCAACTTGCGTTGCTGCAAGATAGCTTGAAACGCGGCTACACGCCGCCAAAAATCGCGTTGCGCGATTTGCCCAAGCAAATCGCCGACCTCACTCCAGCCGACGCGCTGGCCAGCCCGCTGCTGCAAGCGTTCACCGCATTTCCTCCGAACTTTCCCGAAACTGATCGCGCCCGGCTCACGGAGAAGGCCAAGAGTATCTACGCGGCATCTGTTGCGCCCGCGTTCCGGAGACTCCACGACTACGTCGCGACGACGTATCTTCCGGCTTGCCGCGAGAACATCGCTGCCACCGCGCTGCCCAATGGCGCCGCCGCCTACGCTTTCCACGTGCGCTGGCAGACCACCACGACACTCACGCCGCAGCAAATTCACGAAACCGGTCTCGCCGAAGTAAAACGCATTCGCGCCGAGATGGACAAAGTCGTCGCGTCGACCAAGTTTCAGGGCAGCTTTCACGACTTCACCGAATTCCTCCGCACTGACGCGCGCTTCTACTACGACAAGCCCGACGATCTCGTCAACGGTTACCGCATCATCGCCAAGCGCATCGATCCCGGGCTCGCGCATCTTTTCGGCAAGCTGCCGCGTCTCCCGTACGGCGTCTGCGCCATTCCCGATTTCAAGGCGCCTTCGCAGACGACGGCTTATTACCAGGGCGGCTCGCCGCAAGCCGGACGTCCCGGCTGCTACTTCGTCAACACGTACAATCTGCGCGCGCGGCCCAAGTGGGAAATGGAAGCGCTTTCGCTGCACGAAGCCGTCCCCGGCCATCATTTGCAAATTTCGCTGGCGCAGGAAATGGAAAATACGCCGGAGTTTCGCAAGCATGTCGGCTACTCCGCCTTCGTCGAAGGCTGGGCGCTGTACAGCGAGGGGCTCGGCGAAGACGTCGGGCTCTACACCGATCCCTACTCCAAATTCGGCCAGCTCAGCTACGAAATGTGGCGCGCCGTGCGGCTTGTGGTTGACACCGGCATGCATTCGATGGGCTGGACGCGCGAGCAAGCCATCCAAGTTTTCAAGGACAACACTGGCAAGACCGATCAGGACATCACCGTCGAAGTCGATCGCTACATCGTCTGGCCCGGCCAGGCGCTGGCCTACAAACTCGGCCAGCTCAAGATCCGCGAACTGCGGGCCGAAGCCGAACGCCGCCTCGCCGCCAAATTCAACATCCGCGCCTTGCACGACGCCGTCCTGGAACAAGGCGCAGTCCCGCTGAGTCTCCTCGAGCCGCATATCAAGCATTGGCTCGACTCCCAAGCCAAAGATTGAATTGAAGGCGGGAACGCTCAAGAGCGTACCCCCCCCGTTGTTTTTTTATTTTGAGGTGGAGGCGGAGCCCAAGGAGAACTAACGCGGAGACGCAGAAGGCGCAAAGCAACGCAGAGAAGAAGGAAGCCGGCTTCAATGGCGTGCGGGAAATAGGACGTTTCCTCAAACGCTAAAGCGCATTGAAGCACGGCCCTTTTTGTCGGAGCTAAAAGCTCCGACCCCCAAAGGCATCAACAAGGGCCGAATTTGTTTGCACCGCGGGGCGCGGGGAACTAAGATTTACGCAAATTGCGGTCACTGGTGGCCTCGGACGAGGCCGGCCTGGGAGGCATCCATGCGGCGAGAGAAAGTGCTCGTTGGGGCTCTCCTTTTTCTGATGTGCATCGCTTGCGCGGCATACCCTGTGTGCGCGCAACAAATCGGCAAATTCGTTCCGATTCCTGCGAATTCTGATGCCGATCATGCGCTGACCGAAATCAATGCCACTACCGATCCTGCGCAGAAGCTTGCGCTGATTGACAAATTTGCGGCTAGCGCGCAGGGAGACATGGTCATCATTGCGGACGACCAGTACGTCAACTACTACATCGGCGCGAAGAACTACGACAAGGCGCTCGAGTACGGGGACAAATTGTTTGCGCTGGACGCGGACAGCTTCTCGAATGCCGTAAACATGGTGCGCGCAGCGCAAGGCAAAGGCGATGTCAACAGGATGTTCTCCTATGGGGAAAAGAGCGCGCAGATTCTGCAGAGATACAAGGAGCAGGCGGCGCCTGAGGGAATGAAGCAAGAGACCTGGGACAGTCAGAAGGCGCAAACGCTGCAGGATGTCCACGAAACCGTGGTCTACGTGGAGCAACTGCTGGTTGACGGAGCGTATCGCACAGCCGACGCGGCAAAGCGCGCGGCGCTGCTGGTTCGCTTTGCGCAGCTTTTTCCGGATTCCCCATTCGCGAACCAGGCTTTGGGAGTCGCGGCGGCTTCTTACCGGCAGACGCAGAACACCGCGAAGATGCTGAGCGTGGCCAATGACCTGCTTGCCAAAGATCCTGACAATCTGGGCATGTTGCTCCTGCTTGCCGACTACTACAGCGAGAAGGCCGAGCAGATCGACAAAGCGGAAGCTTACGCCAAGAAATCCGTTGCGCTCCTGGAGACGGCGAAGAAGCCGGACGGCGTCAGCGACGAGCAGTGGAAGCAGCAGAGCGCGTTGCAGAAGGGCTTGGCCTTAAGCGCGTTGGGTCAGGTCAATATCGAGAAGAAGAACAATGCGCAAGCGGTGGACAACTTCAAGGCTGCCGCGCCGCTGCTCAAATCCGATGAGGGGAGCTACGCACGCAACCAGTACCGCCTGGGATTCGCGCTGCTCAATCTGAAGCGTGTGCCGGAAGCGAAGGCGGCCTTCACCGACGCGGCTTCGGTGAACAGCCCGTATAAGGCGCTGGCGCAGGAGAAGCTAAAGGCGCTGCCGGGAACAAGCGCGAATAAATCCTGAAAAGAAGCATCATCAAGAGCCCGCCTCGGAAGGCGGGCGCTCCATCAGCTCAAAGCCGAAGAGAAAAGCCTCAGGGCCATAAAAGGCAGGCCTAAGCTACAGCTGCCGAGGAACAGGAGGATTATCAGGTGGGGGCGGACATGGAGGCGAGGAACTCGGCGTTGGATTTGGTTTTGGTGAGGCGGCTGAGCAGCAGTTCCATGGCTTCCACGGTGGAGAGCGGGCTGAGGACTTTGCGCAGGACCCAGACGCGGCTTAGTTCGTCGGGGGGAAGCAGCAATTCGTCCTTGCGGGTGCCGGAACGCTGGATGTCGATAGCGGGGAAGACGCGTTTGTCGGAGAGGCGGCGGTCGAGATAGATTTCCATGTTGCCGGTGCCCTTGAACTCTTCGAAGATGACGTCGTCCATGCGGCTGCCAGTGTCGATGAGCGCGGTGGCGACGATGGTGAGCGAGCCGCCCTCTTCGACGTTGCGTGCGGCGGCGAAGAAGCGGCGCGGGCGCTGCAAAGCATTGGCGTCGATACCGCCGGAGAGGACTTTGCCGGAAGGCGGCGTGACGGCGTTGTAGGCGCGAGCGAGACGGGTGATGGAGTCGAGCAGCACGACCACGTCGCGCTTGTGCTCGACGAGGCGCTTGGCTTTCTCGAGAACCATTTCGGCGACTTGGATGTGGCGCTGGGGCGGCTCGTCGAACGTGGAGCTGATGACTTCGCCCTTGACGGTGCGCTGCATGTCGGTGACTTCTTCGGGGCGCTCGTCGATAAGCAGAACGATGAGCGCAACCTCGGGATGATTGGTGGCGACGGCATTGGCCATGGCTTGCAGCATCATGGTCTTGCCAGTGCGCGGCGGCGAGTTGATCAGGCCGCGCTGGCCTTTGCCGACGGGGCAGAGAAGATCGAGGACGCGACCGGTCATGTTTTCCTTGGTCGTTTCCATTTTCAGCCGGCCTTGCGGGTAGAGCGGGGTCAGGTTGTCAAAAAAGATCTTGTTGCGGGCCACT
>CATPAM010000474.1 GCA_955651735.1 Candidatus Acidiferrales bacterium
CTTGTACGAAGCGGGCGCCGCAGCCGCAGCAGGCGCCGCAGCCGCAGCAGGCGCCGCCGCAGGCTGTTGCGCCCGGCACAGGAGCGAAGGAACCGCGCAGACAAGCAAAAAAATGAAGCAAACGAAAGCACCGCTGCCGACCGAACGCCGCATGAGCCCTCCTCAAAGCGGCCCCTAGTTTAGCCTGACCCACCGCCCATCGTGTACCGGCGCAGCCCGCCTGCGGCAGTCAAGCACCCTGCACCCCAAGCAACCCAGGCGGTCCAGTGGAATTCTCCCCTGTCCTAATCGCGGCGATTAAGTCGAGAAAGTGTCAGATCAGATCGTGGTCCTCGGGGGACGCAATACGCTCTCCGCGCTGAGGGTGGATTAGCCCCTTCTCACTCTGTGCGCAGAGCGTTTTCATGCTGATCGATTTAACCCGGAGGCCAGCGAAATGTGCGCCCGCCGAGCAGATGCAAATGCAAATGAAATACCGATTGCCCCGCACCGCTTCCGTTGTTCAGCACCGTGCGGTAGCCGGCGAGAAGATTCAGTTTGCGCGCCAATTGCGCGGCGACGAGCTGTAGTTTGCCGAGCACCGCTTGATCTTCCGAACTTGCTTCGTTCAGCGAGCCGAGATGTTTGCGCGGGCAAATGAGGATGTGCGTGGGCGCTTGTGGGCCGATATCTTCAAACGCGAACACTTCGTCATCTTCGTACACGATCTTTGATGGAATTTTCTTCGCCGCGATTTTGCAAAACAGGCAGTCAGCGCTCATTCAGTCCTCCTGCGGACGCTCCTTCATCCAGACGCACCACCATCGGCGTAAATCCTTCCCGGTTGCGAAGCTGCTCCCCGAACTGGTGCGCGGCGTCTTCGCCGGGCACTTTGCCGACACGCACGCGGTAGAACAATCCGTCAGGCGAGTCATACTGCTGAATGAAAATGGGCGAGTACGAAGCATTCAGCCGCTGGCGAAGCCGCTCGGCATTGCCGCGATCGCGAAACGCTCCCACTTGCACTGTGAAAAATCCCGAGGCGGGATCGACACTGGCCGACACAATTTCCACGTGCACCGGAACCACCCCGGGACCGATGGAATCGATCTCGCGCGCCGCCGCCATCGACAAATCGATGATGCGGTTATCCACGAACGGTCCGCGGTCGGTGATGCGCACCACCGTGGACTTGCCGTTGCTCAAGTTCGTGACGCGCACCACAGTATCAAACGGCAACGTGCGATGCGCCGCGGTAAGTTTGTTCATGTCGTAGACTTCGCCATTGGAAGCGCGGCGCCCGTGGAAGGGAACTCCGTACCAGGAGGCATTTCCCTCTTCGGTGTACGCGGACATTGCAGGATTTAACGCTGCGGCGTTGCGCCTTGAGGCTAGGTTGCTGTTCGTGTTGTTTGAGGCTTCGGCAGGCTGAGAGGGCGGTGGCTGGGGCCGACTCGCAGCAGTGTGGCGCGAGGCGCAGCCAGAAAGAAAACAAACAAGTAGGACGCAGAGGACGCAGAGAGCACGGAAACAGCGAAGACGAGTCACGATTCAGTGTTTGGCGGAGGTGGGCTGCGGCGTGCGGCCATGCGCGCTTCCAGCTTGCTGGCCGCTTCACTCAGCTTGGCGGAAACTTCGCGCAGAAATTCCGCGCCGCGCCGTTCCGTTTCCGGCGCGACTTCCCACTCGATGTAGCGGCGCAGGCGCGTCAATTCTTCATCCATGCGCTTGCCAAACTCTTCAAATTTGTCCATAAGCGTGTTCGCCGGACCGGACGTGGCGATTTCGGTATTATAGGAACGCTGCGCGAGTGCCGCAAGGAGGAGAGTTGGCGCTTCCCTATCAATGGCAGTATCGCATCGACAAATGGAAAAACGCTGCGCGCAGCCTTTTCGGCGGCGGCAACCAGCAGCCGCGCCCCAAGCTTTGCCCCTCCTGCGGCTCGCTAGTTGGGATCAGCGCGACGCGATGCCATCAGTGCGGCACAAACTTGAAATTTTCCATGGCCGCCGCCAATCGCAGCCTGGCCGGAGTTTTCTCAGGCCCCGCGCCCGTCACCACCGCTCTGCTGGTTTCGAATCTGTTGATGTTCGGCGTGGAATGGATGGCCCTGGCTGCGCACGGCGGCGGCGGTGGGCTCAGCATTTTGTGGGGCGTGGGCGGCGAGGCATCCTACCGTTTGGGCATGAGCGCGCCGTACGGAATCTACGTCCAGCATCAGTGGTACCGGCTGATCACTGCGATGTTTCTGCACGGCGGGCTGATTCACATCGGCTTCAACATGATGGCGCTGATGCAACTAGGTCCGGCGCTTGAGGAACTGTACGGTTCTTCGCGCTATTTTTTCCTGTACATCGTGACCGGCGCGTTCGGCTTCCTGCTCAGTTCATTTACTGGACACTATTCGCTGGGCGCCAGCGGCGGGCTGCTGGGACTAGTGGGAGCCATGTTGGCAATCACCACCAAGCGCGGCGGCGCGTACATGCGTGAATTGCGTTCGCGCCTGGTCAGCTCGGTGGTCATTCTTTTTGTACTCGGATTTATGGGTATGGGCATGGACAACTGGGCGCATGGGGCCGGACTCGCAGCGGGATTTGTGCTCGGCAAAATATTTGCGGATCGCCAACCGATGAATGTGCGCGAGCGGCAGATCGCGAATGCGCTCGGCTGGCTCGCGGGAATCGTTGTAATTGCGAGCTTCGCGTTCATGATTTTGCATTATCGCGATCCCATTCCCGGCCAGGCCTAGCTCGCTGGCGGCGCCGGCGAACTGAGGCGGCGCGCGATGCTGACCGAGTACTGGAAGGCCGACACCGTTGCGAGCGCGGTAACAAAGTAGATCAGGACTTGCTTGACGCTTCCGAGTAGCGGATTGGGATATGCCGCGACGAGAACCACGCTGAACACCAAAACAATTTGAAAAAATGTGGTCATCTTGCCCAACAGGCTGGGTGGGAATGGGCGGTAGCCCCAGATCAGGATGATCACCACGGCCACGACGAGGATGAGAACGTCACGGCTGAGCACGATGATGGTGAGCCACCACGCAATTTCCTTCTTGAACGCCAAAATCACAAACGAGGAGGAAAGCAGCAGCTTGTCGGCGATAGGATCGAGGTACGCGCCGAGCGAGGAACGCTGATTTAGTTTGCGCGCGAGCAGGCCATCGATGCCGTCGCTGAGCCCCGCGACCACCAGAACGGCGAGCGCCCAGCGATAGTGTTCGTAGGAAATCAGAATCAGGAAAATTGGGAGGAAGCCCAGACGCAACAGCGTGATTTGATTGGGAACCGTCCAGATGCGGCCGCGCATTGCAATTCAGGATAACGCAGTTCAGGCGAACTGCGCGAGATAGTCAATCAAGCGGCGGCCGATTTTGCGCGCGAAAAGTTCGTCCATGGAGGGAATGGAGCCAGTGGGCTCATCGAGGGTCATGCGCTCGACGCGCGTCATGGGGAAAAAGAGCGTGGGGACGCCGACGCGCTCGCCGTCCGGTTCGTTCAGTTGGCGGATGAAATGATCGAAGGAATTCAGGTCGATGCCGCGCAGCGTGACCCCCGCGGTGCTGATGGCCAGCAGCTCGCCCCAGATCTTTTCTTTGGGCGTGTGCAAGCTCACGACGACGATGGAGTGCGGATCCATGTGCTACGCACTGCCTCTTTTCCAGCTTACCTGAAACCGGCGTCCTTGCTACCTATTTGCCGCCGAGCAGTTACTTGGCATGTTCGTAGGCCTGGTTCAGCCACCACAACGCGTCGCGAAAGTCGGCTTCGGAACGGAGCTCGAAGGCGAACCATTTGGCGCCGGGGACTGCGCTCTCGGTGTCGATACGCGGTTCTTTCTTGGCGCGCTCTAGCAGATCGGGCGGCATGGGCTTGATTCGGAAGATGAGCGAATTGGGATTCTTGATTGCGCGCGTCACCGGCAAGGCGGCGAAGATTTTCTTGCTGCGGTAGAAGCCGCGCAGGCCGAACATGGGGCGCGTGGTAACTTTGGGCCAGGTGCTTAACTCGTTGCCGAGCATGGCGGACCATTGCTTCATTGCTTCGCCGATGTGCGGCATTCTCGGGCGCGGGCGCTTTGTCTTTCTTGCTTTCATGTCGGCATGGGGCGCGGACCGCTTGGGGGAAGCAAGAGCTTGGGCTCGGTGAGGGATTGAACGTGCTCGATTGTGGTGTCCAGGGCTATTTCGCGGAGGAGGAGCCCGGACGGGGTGACGTCGATCAGGGCGAACTCGGTGACGATGTGGTCTACGACTTCTACGCCGGTGAGCGGGAGGGAACACTTTTTCAGGATTTTGGGTTGGTTGTCGCGAGTGGCGTGTTCCATGGCGATATACACGCGCTTGGCGCCGGCGACGAGGTCCATGGCGCCGCCCATGCCTTTCAGCATTTTGCCGGGGATGGCCCAGTTGGCGAGATTGCCTTTTTCGTCGACTTGCAGCGCGCCGAGAACGGTAAGGTCGACGTGGCCGCCGCGAATCATGCCGAAGGAATCTGCCGAAGAAAAATAGCTGGTGCCAGGGAGCTCGGTGACGGTTTCTTTTCCGGCGTTGATGAGATCCGCATCGATTTCGGATTCGAGCGGATAGGGGCCCACGCCGAGCATGCCGTTTTCCGATTGCAGCACCACTTCCATGCCGCGTGCGATTTAATTGGCGACGAGCGTGGGCATGCCGATGCCGAGATTGACGTAGAAGCCATCGCGCAGTTCCTGCGCAATGC
>CATPAM010000475.1 GCA_955651735.1 Candidatus Acidiferrales bacterium
ACCCTTTCCTAAATCGATGTTCTGAAACGAAACGACGATGAAAGTTATACCGTATTGCGCGGGCGTTCGCGCCGCACGAAATCGGTGTCCTGCAAGGGTTCGGACTCGCACTCGATGGCGATGGTGGTGACCGGACGGTCCGGCGCTTCGCTGGGCAACCCGGTGAAGCGCACGCGGAAACGATCCTGCTGGAATTTGACCTGTTGACCGCTGGCGAGAAGACGCGCGGATTTCACGCCGGTTTTCAGTCCGGAGAGCGCCACGGTTTCTCCGGGCCAAAAATAGACGTGCATATAGAGGGTGTTGCCCTTGCGCGTGAAACCCGCATAGTTCGAGCGGTGCGGTTGGCAGCGGTCTTGCGTATGGATGGACTCTGCGTTGCGTGAGGTCCAGCGGCCGACCTCGGTGAGGATGCGCACGGACTCTTCGGGAATGGAGCCGTCGGGCTTGGGGCCAATATTGAGCAGATAATTTCCGGCATCGTGCGCGCAATAGACGAGGTTGCGCACGATGGTCTTTGGAGTTTTCCAGTCGTCATCCGCGTGTTGATATCCCCAACTTTCATTGAGCGTCATGCAGGATTCCCAAGCGCGGCCGCGCTGGTCAGCGACAATCTCTTGTTCGGGCGTTGAGAAATCGCCGGGCAGGGCGTTGCGATTGTTGACGATGATGTCGGGCTGAAGCTCGAAGACCATTTTGTTCATGCGCTCGGATTCCCACCCGCGGGCATCGAGCGGCCAGGAAACGTCGTACCACAGCACGTCGACTTTTCCGTAATTGGTCATTAACTCGCGGATGAGGCCGTGCGTGTATTCGACGAAGCGTTTGCGGGCGTCTTCGTTAGTGGCGCAGAGCGCGCCATCGGGATGGTGCCAATCCATCAAGGAATAGTAGAAGCCGAAGCGCAAGCCTTCCGCGCGCGCGGCTTCGACGTATTCACGCACGAGGTCGCGGCCGGGGCCCTGTTTCGGAGCGCAGTAGTTGGTGAGCTTGGTGTCGAAGTTGCAGAAGCCCTCGTGATGCTTGGAAGTCATCACCATATATTTCTGCCCGGCTTGCTTGGCGAGCTTGGCCCAGGCGCGCGCGGCATTCGGTTTCGGCTGGAAGCGCTTGGCAAGCTGCTCGTAGTCGGTCACGGGAATGCCTTCGTTTTCCATGACCCATTCGTGTCGGCCGAGCACGCTGTACAGGCCCCAATGGATGAACATGCCGAATCGTGCTTCGTGCCACCATTGCATGCGGCGAGCGCGGTCGGCGTCTTCCGCTACGGAGCTTTTCTGCGCTTGCGGCTGCGCGGGTGCTGCCCCTGCTTTGGCGGAAGCGGCCAGGGTGAGAAGAGACGCTCCGGTTCCTACCAGCCAGTCACGCCGCGGGATGCGATTCGATTGCATGAGCTTGCGTCCTCCTTGTTGTAACCTTATTCAGACCCCAACCTCGAAGAGCTTACGATTCCAGCTTGAAAATTCGTTCCATGAGCAGCCACTTTTCGCCTGGTTTGGTCTGTTGCAGTGGCTTCTGGAATTTCCACATTAGTTCTTCCCATTCGCGGACTTTGGGATTTGCGCGGTCTGCTTTGGCTTTGGCTTCGAAGGAAAATCGCGCGTCGACTTCCATCACCATGAACATGCGCGTACCGAGCAGATAAATCTCGATATCGACGATGCCGGAGTCTCTGATGCTGCGGGTAATTTCCGGCCAGATTTTCTGGTGATAGCGGCGATATTCGGCGATTAACGCCGGATCATCTATGAGATCGAGAGTGAGGCAGTATCGTTTGTTCATGGCAAAGTCACGAGTAAGCTAGCAAAACGATCATGTCAGGGCGCGGTCGAGATGGACGTAGCCGCCGTCCACCAGCACGTGCTGGCCAGTGACGTGGCTGGCCTGCGCTGACATGAGAAACAGAGCCATCGCGGCGATTTCGTCAGGCTCGGTCATGCGCTTGCCCAGCGGAATTTTAGCAGTAACGTGCTTGAGTTTTTCGTCAGGGTTCGGAAACGTGCCGAGCCATTGTTTGTAGAGCGGGGTCATGACTTCGGCGGGGAGCAGCGCGTTCACGCGAATGCCATAAGGGAGCAATTCGGCGGCCCACTCGCGAGTCAGCGAAAGAATCGCGCCTTTTGCTGCGGCGTAGCCGGATGTGCCGCCTTGCCCAGTGATGGCAACCTTGGACGCGATATTGACGATGCAGCCCTGGGATTTCTTCAAGGCCGGCAGGGCGTAATGGGCCATGTTGTAGTAATGAAGAAGGTTGAGCTCCAACGAGCGTAGGAATTTTTCCGGGTCGCCGCGTTCAAGCCCGGCGTTGTCATTAATCCCTGCGTTGTTTACGAGCACATCGAGCCGTGCAAAATCCCGCAGCGTCGCCTCGATCGCGGCCGCGCAATTTGCGGCCGGCAACAAATCGGCGCAAATCACGCCGCAGGACGCGCCAGACCTCTGCAGGCCCATTTGCAACTGCTTCCCCGCTTCGCCATCCTTGTCCACCAAGACTGGAATGGCGCCCTCGCGCGCGCAGCCGCGCGCGATCGCGGCGCCGATACCTTTGGCGCCGCCGGTGATGAGAACAACCTTGTCTTTAAGCTGCAAATCCATGTTGCGCCGTTTTCAATCCGTAAAAACGAGCGGCGTTG
Source organism: Candidatus Acidiferrales bacterium (assembly GCA_955651735.1). Taxonomy (GTDB): domain Bacteria; phylum Acidobacteriota; class Terriglobia; order Acidiferrales; family UBA7541; genus Acidiferrum. The sequence continues at coordinate 2,634 of CATPAM010000475.1, forward strand.
TCGCCGAAAATCTTTTCTTTGTCGGACTGGGAGAAGCCCTCCACAAATTCCTCGACGAGCCGCTTCACCTGACGATACGTCGCGGCCAGCAAGCACACCGGCCAATCGGAGCCGAACATTAAACGATCCACTCCGAACGTGTCGAAGACCACGTCGAGATAAGGCTTGAAATCGCCAGCTTTCCAGTGCTTCCAGTCCGCTTCCGTAACCAAGCCTGAAAGTTTGCAGAAAACATTTTTGCTTTGCGCGACTTCCTTCATCTGCGCTGCCCAAGGCGACGTCTTCCCAAACTTAATCTCGGGCTTGGCAAGGTGATCGATCACAAAACGCTGCTCGGGGAGCCGGGCCACCAGTTCGATGGCCGCAGGCAATTGTTTCGGATAGATGAGGATGTCGTAGGTGAAACCGAATGCGCGAAACTGCGCGACGCCCTTTACGAAGTCTTCCCCCGCGAGGAAGCGATCGTCGGGCTCAGACTGCGCGATATGGCGAAAGCCGCGCAATTTCGGAGAGTGCGAGAAATATTCGAGACGTTCTCCGACGCGAGGCGATAAAAGATCCACCCAGCCGACCACGCCGGCAATCCGTTTGCTCTTTTCCGCGAGATCGAGAAGAAACATCGTTTCCCTTTCGGACTGATCGGCTTGCACGGCCATGGAAGCGTCGATGCCGTTCGCCGCAAGTTCCGCGGCAAGATGCTCCGGCAGAAAGTCGCGCCTCAACACAGCCATGGAGTCAGTGATCCACGCATCGCGGACGGCATCATAGCGCCAAAAGTGCTGGTGCGAATCAATCTTCATCTAACGATTCCGCTCGTCGGGAACGCGCGCTTTTAGATTATCCACGGAGATTGAAGAATCCTCCGTCGAGCGGGTAATCCGACCCGGTGATGAACCCCGCTTCATCGGAGCAAAGGAAAAGAGCAAGCGCGGCCACTTCCTCCGGCTCGCCCATGCGGCCGATAGGCTGCGATGCCGACAGTTTTTGAAACATTTCCAGCTCGCGGCCGGGATAGTTTTTCCGCAGGTAACCGTCGACGAACGGAGTGTGCACGCGCGCGGGAGAGATGCAGTTGCAGCGGATTTTGTGCGCCAGATAATCCTTGGCCACGGAGTAGGTCATGGCCACGACCGCGCCTTTGCTCATGGAATACGCAAAGCGATCGGCCAGCGCCGCGGTACCTGCGATGGAAGCCATATTCAGAATCACACCGCCGCCCTGTGCCTTCATGTGCCCGATCGCAGCGTACGTGCAGTTGTAGACGCCTTTTACGTTGATGCGAAAGAGGCGGTCGAAATCAGCCTCGCTCGTAGTCTCGACGGTGCCTATGTGTGATACGCCTGCATTATTCACGAGAATATCGAGTCGACCCTGCCGCGCTAGTTTGTTGAAGACTTCCTTGGTGCGCGCCTGATCGGAAACATCGCAGGCCAAGGCTTTCGCGTCGCTTCCGGATGCCGCAATTTCCTGAGCGGCAGCATTGCCTGCTTTTTCGTCGAGGTCGAGAATGCGCACCGCCGCGCCTTGCTGTGCGAAGCGTTGCGCAATGGCGCGGCCGATTCCGCTGCCGGCGCCGGTGATCACGGCGACTTTGCCGTCGAGCCGAAAGGCATCGCGATGTTGCGGGGCGCCGCTCAGAGCGAGACTCCTCGCTTCCAGGGGATGAAGTCGTTTTGCGCGAGCAGCTCGGCCTTGGTGTGAAGCTCGCCGCTCGCGACTTGTGTGACGCGCTCCAAAATATTTTCGCCCATCTGCTCGATAGTGATTGCGCCGGAAATGATGCCGCCGGTGTCGATATCGATGATGTCCGGCATGCGCCGCGCCAAGTCTGAGTTCGTGGATAATTTAATGACCGGCGCGATGGGATTGCCGGTAGGTGTGCCGAGCCCGGTGGTGAACAAGACGACGTTCGCGCCCGCAGCCACTTGCGCGGTGACGCACTCGACGTCATTACCGGGCGTGCATTGCAGGTTCAATCCCGGTTCCGAGGAATATTCCGGATAGTCGAGCACTCCGGTGACCGGCGAGGTGCCGCCCTTCTTCGCCGCGCCCGCCGACTTCATGGCGTCGGTGAGCAAGCCGTCGCGAATGTTTCCCGGCGAAGGATTCATCTCGAATCCGGCGCGCACGGCTTTCGCACGCGCCGCATAGTCGGTCATCAAGTGCATGAAGCGCTCTGAAACGCTCGCGCTCACGCAACGATTGATCAGCTCCTGCTCGACGCCGCAAAGCTCCGGAAATTCCGAAAGAATGCCCCTCCCGCCTATTACCGCCAAAATGTCAGCAACATGTCCTATCGCGGGATTGGCGGAAATTCCCGAGAATCCATCGGAGCCACCACATTTTAGCCCAACGCAAAGATGCGATAGGGGCGCGGGCCTGCGTTGGGCTTTGTCGGCTTCGACCAAGCCTAGGAACGTCTCACGAATCGCTTGTGAAATCATGGCCGCTTCGGAGGCGCTCTTTTGCTGCTCGAAAATGAGGAGCGGCTTGCGGAAGTTTGCATCGCGGCGCTTGATTTCGTCTTGCAGGATGGTGACCTGCGCGTGCTGGCATCCGAGGCTCAGAACCGTGGCGCCGGCAACATTCGGATGATGAATGTAGCCGGCCAGCAGCGCGCACAAATTTGCGGAGTCCTCGCGCGTGCCGCCGCAGCCGCCTTCGTGCATCAGGAATTTGATGCCGTCGACATTGCGGAAAACTCTCGCGGCGGGCGCCGGCGGTTTGTTTTCGGTGAACGAGACGGAGCGAAGATCCTCGCTCTTGCCCTCTCGATACAAGCGCACCATTTCCGCAACCTGGCGGCGATAGATTTGCGGAGCGGCAAAGCCCAGCTCTTCTTCAAAGGCTTGCTTCAAAACGGCCAGGTTCCGGTTTTCACAGAAAACCAGCGGAAGCACGATCCAATAGTTACGCGTGCCCACCAGCCCATCCGCCCTTTGGTACCCAAGAAATGTCTGCTCCCGCCAGCGCGAGACATCGGGCGGTGCCCAGCGCGGCGCCGCGTTTCGATCGTGAAATGCGGCGGCTGCATGGCGCAGATTGCGGGTGGAAAGAAGCCCGCCGCGCTGCAGCGGCTCCGCGGTGCGGCCGACCAGCACGCCATACATGATGACCTCGCCGCCCGCCGGCAGATCCTCAGTGACAAACTTATGTTTTGCGGGAACGTCAGAGAGCAGCACATACTCGCTGCCCGCAAAACTCACGTTTTCGCCCTTGCGCAAGTCCGTCAAAGCTACGAGAGCGTTGTCTCTCGGATCGAGCCGCAACACGCGACGTTGTGCTGCTCCATTCCCTGACATAGGCGTACGATTCTATACCACGCGCGTTGTTCGTTCAGCGTCCGACCAGTTCACGAGTCGCCGTTATAGCTGGCGCACGATATTGGTCAGCGTTCCGATTTTTTCGATCGTGACGCTAACTTCGTCGCCGTCCTTGAGCCACAGCGGTGGATTCTGCGCCATGCCCACTCCGTGCGGCGTTCCGGTAAAGATGGCGGTGCCCGGCAGCAGCGTCGTGCTCTGGCTCAGAAACTCGATGAGCGCCGGAACGTCGCGTACCATGTCGCGGGTGTTGCCGTCCTGCATTACGCGGCCGTTCACCGTGGTCTGGATGCCCAGCCGGCCCGGGTTCGCGATGGAATCCGGAGTCACCAGGCAAGGACCGATGGGCGCAAAGGTGTCGAAGCTTTTGCCGCGGCACCATTGGCTGCCGCCCTTTTTCAACTGCCAGTCGCGGGCGCTCACATCGTTGCCGCAGGTGTAGCCGGCGATGTATTCGAGCGCATGCTCGCGGCTCACGTCTTTGCAAGCCTTTCCAATGATGACCACCAACTCGCCTTCGTAGTCCAGCTCAGCCGTTCCCGCGTGCGTGGGAATGGTGATGGGCCCGCCAGGATCTTGCACGGTGTTCGCACCCTTCGCAAAGACCACCGGATAGTCGCCCGAGCTCATGCCCACTTCGTCCGCATGCCGCCGATAGTTCTGCCCGATGCACCAAATCATGACGGGCACAACAGGTGCGAGAATCCTTGCAATGTTCACCGATTCCTGGGTGACGCGATTTTTGCCGAAGGGATCGCCTTCCACTCGCAGGTGCGCGCCGCCGGGCTGTTCCGCGGCATATTGAATTCTTCCGGAGTGATCGAGATATCGGATTAGCTTCATATTCTGAGGACGGCCTCAATGACCGGAAGAGCGCGGTGATTGCGGAATGTTTTCCGCTCGAGTCTCTGCACGCGCACCGCGCCGGCTGAGCGCATACATGAGCGCGCCGAACGCCAGCAGCACAACTCCCCAATAGAGGTTCACGTTGATGCCAAGGGATTGCCCGTAGAGCGATGGATTGCTCGCGGCGCCGTAAACGACCAGGATTGATCCCAGCAGCAAGAACAATATTCCCAGCGGCAAGCGAATGTCGATCCCCATCGGCTCTCCTACCAGAAGATGATATTTAGCAAAACGGTGCCGGCAAGCACCATGAGCGCCAGCGAAGCCGGCCTTGCGTACCACGCGAGCGGCTCTTCTTCGGGTTTCGGCGTGAGCGAATAGACCAGGCCGACCAGCTTGCTCTCTTCGGGCGCGCGCGTCAGCAGGCTTACGACGATGGTGACCACGAAGCAGGTGCTCCACGCATAAATCGCGGTCCAGAAATTCTGCGCCATCTCGCTCGGATAGGTGTGCGTTACGGCCAGCCATCCGCCCTTGATGCCAACAACTGCTCCGGCAGGAAGCGTCAGACCATGATGAATCGCCGCCGCCGCGGTTCCGGCGAGCAGGCCGGCGAAAGCGCCGTGCCCCGTCGTGCGCTTCCAGAACATGCCCAGCAAAAAGGTGGCAAAGAGCGGCGCATTCACGAACGCGAAGACGAGTTGCAGCATGTCCATAATATTGTTGAAGCGATTGGCCATGTACGCCGCGGCGATGGAAAACGCGATGCCAAAGACGGTGGACGCGCGGCCCATCCAAAGATAGTGCGCGTCGGTTGCGCCGGGCCGGATGTAGGACTGGTAGATGTCGTAGGTCCAGACGGTGTTGAAAGCGGTGACGTTGCCGGCCATGCCGGACATGAAGCTGGCGAGCAACGCAGTTAGTCCGAGGCCGAGCATCCCCGGCGGAAAATAATGCAGCAGCATGCTCGGCACGGCGAGATCGTAGTCGAGCTGCGGCTTGCCGTCTTTGTCGAGCATGGGCTGGCCGGAGGTTGCGTCGAGCTTAAGAGGAATGATGCCCTTCCCCGGCGGCTCCGCGCCCACGACCACGCGAGCGTGCGAGGGAACGGCGGGCTGCGTGGGCAGCGCAATAGCAATCAGGCCCGGCAGAATGACCAGAAAGGGAAACAACATTTTTGGGAAGGCGCCGATGAGCGGCGTGCGCCGCGCCGCGCTCATGGATTTCGCGGCCATGGCGCGCTGCACGACGAGAAAATCCGTGCACCAGTAGCCGAAGGAGAGCACGAAACCCAAGCCCATAACGAGCCCGAACCATTCCACTCCGAGCCGGTTGGTGTTGGCGTGACTCAGCCCTGCCCACGAGTGCGTATAACTCGGCCCCAGCGTAGCCTTCAGTCCCGACCAGCCGCCGACGTTTTTCAATCCCAAATAGCTAAGCGGCAGGAATCCCGCGACGATGAGAAAAAATTGCAGCACTTCGTTGTAGATGGCGCTCGATAGGCCGCCGAGAAACGTGTAGACGAGCACAACGATGGCGGAGATTATTATGGCGAAGTCGAAAATCCACGAGCTGTTGAGCCCGAGCCGCTGCAACACGCCGTCAAATACGTGCAGCGTCTGAATCAGCTTGGCGATCGCGTACATCGAGATGCCCGAGGAAAAAATGGTCATGATGGCGAAGGAGATGGCGTTGAGCCCGCGCGTCTTTTCGTCGAAGCGCAGACGCAAGTATTCGGGCACGGAGCGCGCGCGGGAACCGTAGTAAAACGGCATCATGAAGATGCCGACGAAGACCATCGCGGGAATCGCGCCAATCCAGTAGAAATGCGAGGTGGCGATTCCGTACTTCGCTCCGGAAGCGCCCATGCCGATGACTTCCTGCGCCCCGAGGTTCGCGGACATGAACGCGAGCCCGGCAACCCACGCGGGAATAGCACGGCCGGCGAGAAAAAAGTCCGCGCTGGTCTTCATCGAGCCCTTTAGCGCCACGCCGATGCCCAGCACAAACGCGAAATACAAGCCCAGGATCAGCCAGTCGATTCCCGTCATTCTGCATGGCTCCTTCCATCCGCTCGCTCTGCGATTTCGATGGGGGACGCGTTTCTCACAAAAATCGGCGCTTACGAAGCTCGGAGCGTACATGAGAGGAGAGGGCTGCCGCAAGCATTTGTCCTACTTCAGGTTTGTTGCGGTTGCAGTTAAGATTTTTTGGTTTGACAAGAGGCTTGTCCGCTTTTATGTTCTTTGTTGTTCGAAGAGTTCGTTTTGGCCCAGCTCTAACCACGCAGTGAATTTTGCTTTCAGGATTCGATCATGCCATACAAACTGATAGTAAACGGACGGCCTGCCACGGTAGACGCACCCGCGGACATGCCGCTCCTGTGGGTGATTCGCGATGTGCTGAATCTTCGCGGCACCAAGTACGGCTGCGGAATCGGTTTCTGCGGCGCTTGTACGGTGCACATCGGCGGGCGCGCAGTGCGCTCGTGCCAGACGCCGGTGTCCTCCGCGGACAATGCTAAGATCACCACCATCGAAGGGCTCTCGACCGACGGCTCGCATCCGGTGCAGGTCGCCTGGGCGGAGTTTGACGTGCCGCAGTGCGGCTACTGCCAGGCGGGCCAGATGATGTCCGCTGTTGCATTGCTCGCGAAAACGCCCAAGCCTACCGATCAAGATATTGACGCGGCGATGAACGGAAACATTTGCCGCTGCGGAACGTACATCCGGATTCGTCAGGCAATTCACAAGGCTGCTACCTTGGCAGCGAGTCAGAATGGCCGCGCCGCGCAGATGGTCAGCGGCGGCAGCGCGTCGGGCCAGGAGTAAGGAGGCACTTATGGCAACCGCGACTATTCCAAGCACCATCGGGCGCCGCTCCTTTCTTCGCGTGAGCGCCATCGCCGGCGGGGGCTTGCTGCTCTCTGCTTACATCGATCCGGAGACTTTCGGGCAAGCGCCGCGGGGTTCACCGCCCGCCAACCTCACGCCGAACGCGTTTATTCGCATCGCGCCGGACGGCATCGTCACCATCACCGCCAAAAATCCTGAAATCGGCCAGGGCATCAAGACCATGCTGCCGATGCTCATCGCGGAAGAGCTCGATGTCGCCTGGACAGATGTGCGCACGGAACAGGCCGACGTCGATTACGCGAAATACGGATTGCAGGTCGCGGGAGGCAGTACCGCCACGCCGAACAATTGGGATCCGATGCGGCGCATTGGCGCAGCGGGCCGGCAGATGCTGGTCACTGCTGCCGCGCAGACATGGAGTGTGCCGGAATCGGAATGCACCACCGCTGCGGGCCGTGTGCTTCACGAATCCATGAAGCGTTCGCTCAGCTACGGCGAACTCGCCGCAAAGGCTGCGACGTTGCCGCCACCTGATCTGCAGACCGTGCACCTGAAAGATCCCAAGGACTACAAAATCATCGGCAAAGCCACGCCGCAAGTGGACAACGCCGCAATACTCACCGGCAAGCCGCTCTTCGGTATCGATTTCACCGTGCCCGGCATGCTTTGGGCCGTGTTTGAGAAGTGCCCGGTGTTCGCAGGCAGAGTCATTACCGCGAACGTAGATGAAATCAAGGCCATGCCGGGTGTGCGCCATGCTTTCGTCGTCGAAGGCGGCAGCGACCTAACCGGATTGCTCTGCGGCGTCGCCATCGTCGCCGATAGTTGGTGGCAAGCACGCACTGCGCGGCAAAAACTGCAAGTGAAGTGGGACGAGGGCAAGACCGCGCAGCAGAGCAGCGAAGGATTCGCGCGCCGCGCGGAAGAACTCGCCAAACAGCCGCCCGCGCGTTCTCTTCGCAAGGACGGCGACGTCGAAGGCGCGTTGCAAAACGCGCCCAAGGTTGTCGAGGCCTACTACTCTTATCCATTCATCGCGCACGCGCCGCTCGAACCGCAAAACTGCACCGCGCATTATCAGGACGGCAAGCTCGAGATGTGGGTGCCCAGCCAGACGCCGCAGCGCGGCCTCGGCCAAGTTGCGAAAACGCTCGGCATCAGCGAAAAAGACATCATCATTCACCTCACGCGCATGGGCGGCGGCTTTGGCCGGCGCCTCACCAACGACTACATGATTGAAGGCGCGTACATTTCCAAAGTTATCGGAGCGCCGGTGAAGTTGCTCTGGACACGCGAAGACGACATGCGCCACGATTTTTATCGGCCCGCGGGTTATCACTCGTTGAAGGCAGCGATCGATGCCTCGGGCAACCTGGTCGCCTGGCGCAATCATTTCATCTCTTTCGGCGAAGGTGAGAAATTCGCATCGGCCGCCGGCATTTCTCCCGACGAATTCCCCGGGCGCTTCGTTCCCAACTACGCGTTGCATAACTCTCTGATGCCCACTGGCGTGCCGACCGGCGCGATGCGTGCTCCCGGCAGCAACGGCATCGCTTTCGTGATGCAATCGTTCATCGACGAACTAGCACACGCCGCGGGCAAAGATCCCGTGCAATTCCGATTGGCGCTGCTCAGCAACACGCCGCTGGCATTCACGCCGCCAGAAGGCGCCCCAGCTGGCGCACCACCGCCTCCATTGTTCGACGCCAAGCGCATGCGCGGCGTCCTCGAACTCGTCGCCGAAAAATCCGGCTGGGGTTTGCGCAAGCTGCCGAAAGACACCGCCATGGGCGTAGCCTTCCATTTCAGCCACCGCGGACACTTTGCGGAGGTCGTCGAAGTCCGCCTCGCGCCGGGCAACAAGATTCGCGTCAACAAGGTGTGGGTGGCCGGCGACGTCGGCAGCCAGATCATCAACCCCAGCGGCGCGCTCAACGAAGTGCAAGGCGGAGTGATCGAAGGGCTCAGCCACCTGATGGGCTACGAGATCACCATCGACCGCGGCCGCGCAGTGCAGAGCAATTTCCACGAGTACCCGCCGGTGCGCTTGACGCAAGCTCCGCCGGAAATCGAGGTCCATTTCCTCAAGACCGATAATTCGCCCACGGGTTTGGGCGAGCCGGCATTGCCTCCGATTCTGCCTGCCGTGTGCAACGCTCTTTTCACGCTAACCGGCAAGCGTATCCGCATGCTTCCTCTTGCGAAGCAGGGCTATTCCTGGGCCTAAACGCTTCTGCAAGTCTGGCAACTTGAAGCGCGGCTACTCGCCGTCGATTTTCACAACTGAGTTCATAACAATCAGTCGCACTGCGATGCGTCCGGTGTCATCTTGTGGGATACTCGCGCTGCTTCACCTAGCTCCAAGATGACGCCAGCACAACAAGTACATCCAGCCAACCCGCTACTGAAAATCCCCCGCCGCCGGTGGGGCATCGCCCTGCTCCTCGGCTTCGGCGTGCTGGTGAACTATTTCGACCGCGTGAACCTTTCCGTTTCCCGGGATTCGCTGCAGGATGCATTCGGAATTTCCGCCGTGATGTTCGGGTATTTGTCCAGCGCTTACAATTGGACCTACGCCCTGCTCCAACTTCCCTCGGGGCTCTTGCTTGACCGTTTTGGTGTCCGGCGCGTCGGAATCGCCAGCACGATAATTTGGAGCGTGGCCTGGTTCGCGGGTGCTATTTCAGGCGGAATAGGCGCATTGTTTGCCTCGCGGCTTCTTTTAGGGATCGGCGAAGCCCCGACGTTTCCAGCCTACGCCAAAGCCACCGGTTACTGGTTTCCCAACGACGAACGCAGCCTGGCAACCGCGATGTTCGACTCCGCAGCGAAATTCTCTGCGGCCATCGGGATACCGGTGTTGGGCCTCGTGCTCGTGCATTTTGGATGGCGCTGGAATTTCGCGGCCACCGGACTGATCAGCGTTGTCTTCTTTGTCTTGTTCAATGCTTATTACCGCAACCCCAGCGAAGATAAACTCCTCTCCAGCACCGAGCGCGAGTACATCGCTCGCGGGGGAGCGCAGCCGGAAGATCGCGCGCGTGCCGCCAAGGGCGCGCCCCTCGCCTATTTGCTGCAACAGCGCCGGGTGTGGGGGCTTGCTCTGGGCTTCGCGTCATACAACTACAGCTTCTACCTGCTGCTGACCTGGCTGCCGAGCTATCTCTCTACCGTCCATCACGTGGATCTGCTTCATTCGGCTCTCTACACCAGTGTCCCGTGGCTCATCGCCACCGCGATGGATTTGGTCATTGGCGGCTGGCTCGTCGATGCGCTCATTCAGCGGGGCTGGAATCCGGTTCGCGTTCGTCAAGTCGTCCTTATCGGAGGGACCGCCCTTGGCCTGGGCGTTCTGGGCGCGGCAAATGCAAACGGCGCCGCAAGCGCCCTGTTCTGGATCAGCGTTGCGTTGGGAGGCTTGTCAGCGGCATTCCCGTTAGGATTGTCGATTCCCTCATTGATTGCTCCGAAAGAAAGCGTCGGCACCGTCGGAGGAATCCTTAATTTTTGCAATCAGCTCTCCGGAATAGCTGCTCCGATTGTTACCGGTTACGTGGTGCAGGCCACGCACTCCTTCTTCTGGGCCTTTGCGGTTGCAGGCATTTTCCTGCTGATCGGAATTGCCGGCTACATTTTCCTTTTGGGATCAATGGAGCCGGTGCCGGAGCCCGCTTGATTCGTCGCGAGGCGTCCGAGTCCATTCCCAAAGGAATAGGGATGCAATCCTTCCGGCGACGCACTCGATTTTTTGGAGATTCTCGGCCCTCAGGGGCGCTTGAGGAATTCGCTTAGCAGCATATGGAAGTGGTGCACGCCGTTCTCACGGCGCACCGAATAGCGCCCGCGATCATACGTCGCCGAACGCAACCCTCGCTGCACGCTTTCGCACAATCCGATGTCTTCCTGCTGTACCTCGTCGCTGAACTGTACGGCCTTTTTCAGGCGCTCCTGCATTTTGGAGGAGCCCGCATCATGGAAAAACCACTCGAAGATCGTCAGCGTCTTTTCTTGCGCGATAGGCAGGATTAGGTTTGTCGAGACGTTATCCGGATAAATGTTCACCATCAAATTCGGAAATACCCAAAGATAAAGCGCCTCTCGCAATCCCGTTCCTGGCGGATAAAACCGCTCGCTGGCATCCTCGCTCTTTATCGCCCGGATCGGCGCAAACTGCTGCGAATAGTAGCGAAATGTCTCCGTGCGGTATTGCGCATAGTCGATCTCGCGCATCAAGCCGGGATGCGCAATCGGAATGTGGTAGCCCTCCAGATAGTTGTCGACGTACACCTTCCAGTTGCAATCGATCACGTACTCGCGGCGCTCCGCCAATTGCAATCCTGCAAACTGGAATCCTCGCGATTGCCCCGGTATCTCCCCCAGGAAAGCGGCAAGCGGCTCCGCCTGCGCGTCGAAATTCACAAAAATGAACTGCTCCCAGGTTTCCAAGCGCAGCGGCACCATGCTCATCGTGCTGCGATCGAAAAATTCCACGCCCTCCACGTCCGGAGTGCCGATCAGCCGCCCGTCCAGCGTGTACGTCCAGCCGTGATACCCGCAGCGCAATACGTTCTTGCAGCCGCTCCCCTGCGCAATCGGTCCCGCGCGGTGGCGGCACACGTTGCTGAACGCGCGCAGCGTTCCCTGCTTGTCGCGCACCACCACGATCGGTTCGCCGGTCAGGTCCGCTGTAAAAAAGGTTTCGGGGTCGGCAATCGTCCGCTTCGCGCCATTCGCTTCACCGCAAGCGTGCTGTAGCGTTCCCACTAGTTGCCACGTGCGGCGAAAAATTCTCTCTTTCTCAATCTCCAAAATCGATGGATCGGTGTAAAAGCGCGACGCTAGCGTTTGCGCGCATTCGATCTGCTCATTCACATCCACTTGGAGAGATTTTTTCTGAGTGATTGGGTTAGCCGGCATGTCTCTCGTTTCTAGAATTTTCTTGTTTCCTGCCGCGACCAGCGCTCGATCACTACTTTCGATTCCGTGTAAAACTCCACCGCGTCTCGCCCTTGCCCGTGCAGAATTCCGAAAAAGCTTTCCTTCCAGCCGCTAAACGGGAAATACGCCATGGGCGCCGCCACGCCAATATTGATTCCGATATTCCCCGCCGGCGCTTCATAGCGGAATCGCCGCGCCGCGGACCCGCTGGTGGTAAAGAGCGAAGCCTGGTTGCCGTATGGGCTGCGCGACAAAAACTCCATCGCTTCATCCATCGAATTCGCATGCACCAGGCTCAAAACAGGCCCAAAAATCTCCGTGTGCGCCAGTTGGCTTGACGAAGGCAGACCGTCCAAAACCGTAGGTTTCAAGAAATTGCCGTGCTCATGATTCGGAATTTTCGTGTTGCGTCCGTCCACCACCGGCTTGGCGCCTTCACCAACGCCGGCGCCAATCAGCGATTCGATGCGCTGCTTGCTCTCTCGCGTGATCACCGGCCCCATCTGCACGCCGCTGTCGAGTCCGCTCCCGACGCGGATGGCCGAAGCTGCCTGGGCAATTGCGTCGCGAAACGTCTTTTGCGCCTCGCCGATCGTCACCGCCACGGAAACCGCCAGACACCGCTGCCCCGCGCAGCCGAAGGCACTATCGCTGATAATCTGCGTGGCCAGCTCCATGTCCGCATCCGGCAGCACAATCACGTGATTCTTCGCGCCGCCCTGGCATTGCATGCGCTTTCCGCTCGCCGCCGCCCGCGCATAGACATGCTTCGCCACCGGCGTCGAGCCTACAAAGCTAATCGCCCGAACCTTCGGATGATCGCACAACGCATCGACCACCTCGCGCCCGCCGTTCACCAGGTTCACCACGCCCTTGGGAATCCCCGTTTGCTCGATCAACTCGATCGCTCGCCGCATCGTCAGCGGCACGCGCTCCGAAGGCTTCACCACCAGCGTGTTCCCGCACGCAATCGCGTAGGGCAAAAACCAGAACGGAATCATCGCCGGAAAATTGAACGGCGTAATCGCCGCCACCACGCCCAGTGGCTGCCGGATCATCGTTTCGTCCACGCCGGGCGTCACATCCTCCAGGTTGTAGCCCTGCATCATCATCGGAATGCCGCAGGCTACTTCCACGTTCTCAATCCCGCGCCGCAATTCCGCTTTCGCTTCGCCGAATGTCTTTCCGTTCTCCAGCGTGATCAGCCGCGCCAGCTCGTCAATGTGCTCCTCGAGCAAATTCTTCAGCTTGAACAAATACTGGATGCGTTCGCCGGGCGGAGTCCGCCGCCACGCGGGAAACGCCTCGGCCGCCGTCTGCACCGCCGCCTCGACGTCGGCGCGCGTGGAAAGCGGCGTGCTCGTAAGCACTTCCGCCGTCGCCGGATTGACCACTTCCACAAACTCCGTTGCTGTCGACGCCCGCCACACCCCGTTGACATAGTTGCGGAGCTTCGGCTCCTGCACGCTGGTGCCACTGCTCATGAAGTGCTCCCTGGTCTGCTTGCCTGAAGATCGGACTTCGCGCGCGTACTCGTCGCCGCGAATAACCAAAGCTGCCCTAGATTACCAAAAATATGTAAGGTTGAACACGCGGCGCAAAGCGACGATGCACATTCAGCGCGCCGACGCCTCCGCGCGCGCATTTTCCTCTGCCCGCGCGCTCTGATAGGTCCGCCACGCCAGCCACCCAACGACCGCGACCATCCCCATCCACCCAATCGCGCGCATCGCTCCACCAATTTTCTGGTCCTTCATCAGCAATCCCCACTGCCCGAACAAGATTGCCCAGTCGTGGTCCCCCGACCCGACCAGCGGCAATTCCTGCGCCCGCGCGTCCGCCATGTACGTGCCGATATAGGGAAAATTTTCGAAAAACCAAAACCCGCAAAACGCCGTACCCGAGATCTCGCGCTGCCAAAAGAAATAGGCGCCGCAAAGCAGCGGAACAATCAGCTCCGCCAGCGTCCCGCCCAAAATCATAATCGTGTAGCCAAACCAACGGAAAAAGGGATGCCCGGCTTCATGAATCATCAAATTCACGTAGTCGAGAATCAGGAAGCCCGAGCGCTCCGCCGCAGCATACACCAGAAACAAAAAATAGAAGCAAAGCCAGCCGATTCCCGTATAGCGTGAAATCGGCTTCCACTCTCCGAAATATTCTTCCTGGGAGTCCACTCAGGCAAGCGTATCAGGCCGCACCGCGCGAGGCCGCGCGATTCAGACAGACGTGCCGAAACAGTTCAGCGTGCGTTCCAGGCCTGCTGCTTTTCGACCGCCGCCAGCGCCTCATAAGCCGCGCCCAGCAGCGGCGCCGACTCGTTGAGCACCACGGAAACCGGGATGTTGGCCAGCAAATTCTCGAAATGCCATTTGTCCCTGAACGACCGGAAAAAACTCCCGTCCTTGATCTTCTCGATGATTTTCACGGCGATCCCGCCCGCCACGTACACTCCGCCCAGCGCCAGTACCTTCAGCGCCAGGTTCCCCGCTTCCGCACCGTAAATTGCCGTCCACAAATCCAGCGTCTCCACGCAAACGGGGCAAGTCTTCGCCAATCCCTTCTGCGTGATCTCTGGCGCGGGATCGGCGTCCGGGTCTTCGAAAGACGCGTGCTTCACTTCCGGCGCAAGAAACTCGTGCAACGTGCGAAATCCGCGCCCAGACAAAATCAGCTCCCAGCTCACCTGCGGATATCGCCGCCTCATAAACCGCAACAATTCGATCTGCTGCTCCGTGTGCGGCGCAAAATCGGAATGCCCGCCCTCCGACGGCACAATGCGATAGCGCGCGCCGTCCCACACCAATATCGACTGCCCCAATCCCGTCCCCGCTGCCAGCAACGCCCGCGTCCCGCCCGGCTCCGGCTTCCCGGGATTCAGCACGCAAAATTCCTCCGCCGGCAAATGCTCGATGCTGTGCCCCGTCGCGCCCAGGTCGTTCATTAGCACAATCTTGGCCACGCCCAATTCCGAGGCCAGCGTCCGCGCATCCACCGTCCACGGCAAATTCGTCGCGCGCACGTGATTGTCGATCACCGGCCCCGCGACTCCGAAACCCGCGGCCACCACGGGATCAGACGCAAGGTGCGGGGCCGCCAGCCGCGAAAATTCCTTCACAATCAAATCGAATTGCGCGAATTCCTTGCTCGCAAATCGTTTTCTGAACACGCACGTCAGCGTGCCGTTCTTCTCCGCGAACAGCGCAAGATTGCATTTTGTTCCGCCGACGTCGCCCGCAAGGATCACCGTTGCCCCCTCTTGCTAATTTCGATTGCCTGCCGCAGCGCCACCCTAGCCGAATTATGGGTTGCACCAACGTCTTCCGCCGCGTTCGAGCAAAAGGTCCGATTCCCGCGGCCCCCAGCTCCCCGCCGCATACTGCGGCACCGTCGCCGTCTTCGCCGCGCTCCATACATCCAAAATCGGTTCGACCAACGCCCACGCTGCCTCCACGCTGTCCCCGCGGTCAAACAGCGTCGCATCCCCGCGCACACAATCTCCCAGCAGCGTCGCGTACGCGCTTCGCGTCTTCCCGTCGCCGAACGCCTCGCGGTAACTGAAATTCATCGCCACGTGCCCGATCCCCATCTCTGTTCCCGGTCGCTTTGCTCCAAACGATACGGAAATCCCTTCGTCCGGCTGAATATTCAGCACCAGCCGGTTGTCTTCCACTTCGCGCTCGCGAAACACAATGTGCGGCGCGCGCTTGAACTGAATCACAATCTCCGTGCTGCGCTTCGCCAACCGCTTTCCGGTGCGCAAGTAAAACGGCACGCCCGCCCACCGCCAGTTGTCGATCTGCAGTTCCATCGCTACGAACGTTTCCGTCCGCGAATGCGGATTCACGCCCGGCTCTTGCCGGTATCCGGGCACAGGTTTGCCATCGATCGCGCCAGCCACATATTGCCCGCGCACCACTGACTGCGCCACCATTCCCAAATCAAAAGGACGAATCGACTGCAGTATCTTTAATTTTTCGTTGCGCACCGCCGTCGCATCGAATCGCGCCGGAGGCTCCACCGCCACCAGCGACGTCAGTTGCAAAACGTGGCTCTGGATCATGTCGCGCAGCGCCCCCGCCGTCTCGTAAAATCCGCCGCGCCGCTCCACTCCCAACGTTTCCGCCGCTGTGATCTGCACGTGGTCCACGTAGTTACGGTTCCACAGCGGCTCGAATATCCCGTTGCTGAAGCGCAGCACCAAAAGGTTCTGCACCGTATCCTTGCCCAGGTAATGATCGATTCGGTAGACCTGTCTCTCATCAAACACGCCGAGCACGGTTTTGTTCAGCTCTTTCGCCGACGCCAGGTCGCGCCCGAACGGCTTCTCTATGATGATGCGCACCCACGCGTCCGGCGAAGACGCCTTCGCCAGTCCCGCGCGCCCCAACTGCTCCACGATGTGCCGGTAAACCTCCGGCGGCGTCGAAAGGTAAAACAGCCGGTTTCCGCCGAGCTTTTTCTCCGCGCTCAACTCATCCAAGCGCTTCGCCAGCTTCTGGAAATCTTCCGCGCTCCCGTACTCACCGGCCTGGTAATAAAGATTCGAAGCAAACTCGCTCCACTTTTTCGGATCGATCGGCCCCACTTCGGAGATGCTCTTGGCCGCTTCCCCAGCCGTGCCGCGAAAGATGTCGTCGCTCATCGCCGTTCGCGCGAAGCCCACAATCGCGTAGCGCGGCCCCAGCGAATTGTTGATCGCCAGGTCATACATCGCCGGAATCACTTTGCGTTTCGCCAGATCGCCCGAAGCGCCGAACAGGACCACCATGCACGGCTCGCTCACGCTGGCGCCCCAGCTGCTCGCTGGACTCGCGTCGGCCTCGATCTCTTCCAATGTCGCCGTCTTATTCATCCGATCACCGGTGCACGACACTATACCTCAACACCGCAATTTTTCAGTTCCGCCCGCAGTTGCTCCGGATCCTGATAGTGAATCGTTTTAATTCCTAGTTTTCGAGGATTTTCCAAATTCAGCGGACGGTCATCGATGAACACGCATTCCCCTGGCGGCCGCTGTGTCACCTCCAGCGCGATCCGATATATCATCTCCTCCGGCTTCCGCGTGTGCAAATAACACGAGCTGAAGAACACCTGGAAATCCCGCCGCAAATGAAACGCCGCAATCCGGTATTCGTTTAGCTCCAGCGGCTCGTTGTTGATCGACCCGATAAAATACTTCCCCACCCGCGCCACTCGGTCCAGCACCGCCCGCGATTCCGGAAACTCCCTCGATTGCGCGAACATGAACGCCGTGAATTCCTCGCGCGTGAACCCCCTCGGCCGGTAGAACAGCGTCCGATTCAAGTATTCATTCAGAGAAATATTTCCGGAATCGAACGCCGGAAACGAAAGGTCGTGCCGGTCCTGAAACTCATCCCAGTCCAAATGAAACGCGTCCGCCGCCGCCCGCCGCGACGCGGTGTCCCATCCGTTGGTCAGAATGACCCCGCCCACATCCCAGAACAGCGCGGTGATTTCAGCCAAGAGCCCGCACCTCAAGCGCGCAACGCGCCGCGATTCTACTATCCCGTAACCCGATTCGCTATCGTCGCCGCACGTCGCGCACTAGGAATTTCCTCTCCATTGCGGTATCGTCAAAAATGTACTCGACGAGGAGCTCTGTAAATGGCCAACGATTCCTGCGGGCCCACACCGTCCGCAAGTGAGCCGGTCAAGCCCGGCACCCGCATGGTGCACTGCGTCAAATTCGGCCGCGACATGCCCGGCCTCGATCGTCCGCCCTGGAAAGGCGAGCTCGGCAAGCGCGTCTTCGAAAGCGTCTCCAAAGATGCCTGGAAGCTCTGGATCGAGCATTCCAAAATGGTCATGAACGAATATCGCCTCAATCCCCTCGATCCCAGCTCCCAAAAAATCATGGAAGAACAAATGGAGCAATTCTTCTTCGGCGAAGGCGCCAAGCTCCCTGAAGGCTACGTCGCACCAAAAGCCAAGGGCTAGAATCGCACTAACGCGATTCCTTGAAGTTCGTCCCGTCTTGAAGAGGCGGGCCCTCTCGCC
>CATPAM010000476.1 GCA_955651735.1 Candidatus Acidiferrales bacterium
ATGCGGCCGGTGGCGCGCACTTCGGCGAAATCGCGGGCGCGGCGCAGGAGGCGGTTGGCGACGCGCGGTGTTCCACGGCAGCGGCGGGCGATTTCTTCGGCGCCGCCTTCGTCCATCTCGATGGCGAGAATTTTCGCGGAGCGATGCAGAATGATCAGTAGATCTTCCGGCTCGTAAAAATCGAGTCGGTGGACGATGCCGAAACGAGAGCGCAGCGGGGCGGTGATGAGTCCGGCGCGCGTAGTGGCGCCGATGAGCGTGAAGTGGCCGAGCGGAAAGGGATGTATGCGCGCCCCCGGTCCCTGACCGATGATGAGATCGACGCGGAAGTCTTCCATGGCGGGGTAGAGGACTTCTTCGACGGCGGGCTGGAGGCGATGGATTTCGTCGAGGAAGAAGACTTCTTTGGGCTCAAGGGAGGTGAGGATGGCGGTGAGGTCGCCTTTGCGCTCGAGGAGGGGGCCGGCGCTGGTCTTGATGGGGACGGCCAGCTCATTGGCGATGATTTGCGCGAGGGTGGTCTTGCCGAGGCCTGGGGGGCCGTAGAGGAGAACGTGGTCAAGGGCTTCGTCGCGGCTGCGGGCGGCTTCAATGGCGATCTGGATATTTTCCTTGACGCGTTTTTGGCCGATGTATTCGTCGAGACGCTGGGGGCGGACGCTGGCTTCAATGCGCAGGTCTTCGTCGATCGCGGCACCGGAGACGATCCGGGTGGGTTGGCGTTTTGCGCTGGCGTCGGGCATGCAGGCAAGACATTAACACAGAGTGCCCGGAGGGCGGAGCACCCTTCGAGGTTCGGGGTAAACAGAGAGCACGGAAAAGAGGTAAAGATAACGCGCCTTTCGATGCGCAGGGTAAAGAGACGCTGAGTGCGCTCTGAACACGCAGAGAAGAGCTTCAGGCGCTGGCGCGAGTGGAACGGCCTTTGGGGGTGCTTAGGGATTGCAGGGAGGCGCGCAGGAGTTTTTCAAAGCTCGAGCTGCCGGCTTTGTGCTTGGCTTCGGCGACGGCGGATTCCGCGGCGCGGGCGTCGTAGCCGAGGTTCACCAATGCAGAGAGTACATCCGCTTCAGCTCCCGCGGGTGAGGACGCCGCGGGCTTTTGGGCTTCGATGGCGACGGCTTCCAGCTTGTCTTTCAGCTCCACTACTATGCGCTCGGCGGTCTTGCGGCCTACGCCGGGAATTCGCGTGAGGCGCGCCAAGTCGCCGCCGCGAATGGCGGGGACTAATTCTTCGACGCTCATGCCGGACAGGATTTTGAGGGCGAGGGAAGGACCGACGCCGGAGGCGGAGAGCAGCAGCTCGAAGAAATGCTTTTCACGGGAGGAGAGAAAGCCGTAGAGGGAGAGGGCATCTTCGCGCACGTGGGTGTGGATGAGCAGGGTGACCTCGGTGTGCAGATCGCCGAGGGAGGCGAACGTGGAGAGCGGAACTTGCACGAGGTAGCCGACGCCGCCTACATCGACGAGGACTTGATTCGGGCGCTTGTCGGTGAGACGTCCGCGAAGCTGGCCAATCATCGGAGAAGAGTATTCAGCACGGCGGCGGGAGTGTCAACGCAGGGTGCAGCCAGGTTGCTGCTTTCACGGCCCCAATATCGGCGACCGGCCCGGTAGGTATTGAGTGGCGTTGGGAAAAGGCGGCGGGGTCTGTTAGAATGATGGCTTGCATTTTGAACATTTTCGGTGGATTGAATAGGAATACTTATGGCGATGAAGTGTGAATTGTGCGGCAAAGGGCCGCATTTTGGCAACGTAATCAGCCACGCAAACAACACGCGGCGGCGGCGGTGGAATCCGAATTTGCGCCGCGTGCGCGGATTGGTGAACGGCGCGAAGAAGCAGATGCGGGTTTGCGCGGCGTGCATTCGCGCGGGCCGCGTGAAGAAAGCTGCCTGAGCACCTGACCTTGATTTCTTCCCCTCTTACGGAGATAGCCCCTTCGGGGCTGGGACGGGCTAAAGCCCGCCCCTACACGAGCTGGGCGCGCGCCGCGGTGTTGTTGCCGCTGGGCGCGCTGATATTTTTCGGCGGGGCAGGCTGCAAGCAACAGAAGCAGCCATCGCCGGACGTGTGGGCGACGGTCAACGGGCAAGAGATCAAGCGGGATGATGTCGACAAGTTTTACCGGACGCGGGTCAGCCCGGAGGGGCAGGAGCCTTCGCAGGAAGAAGCGCTGTCGCTGAAGCTGAACGTGCTGGATGAGCTGATCAACAATGAGATTTTGCTGGAACGCGCGAAGAAATTGAATTTGGAAGCGAGCGACGGCGAGGTCGAGGACAAATTCACGGAGCTGAAAAGCCCATTTACGGAAGACGAGTTTCAGCGGCAGTTGAAGGAGCGCGGCGTTTCGGTGGACGACTTGAAACGCGATTTGCGGCGGCAGCTTTCGATTCAGAAGCTGCTGAACCGCGAAGTGGTGGCGAAGATCACGATCACCGACCAGGACGTGGCGGATTTTTACGGCACCAACAAGGCGCAGTTCAACGTGGCCGAGCCGCAGTACCGTATCGCACAAATTGTGGTGACGCCGCGCAAAGAGCCGCAGATTCGCAACCGCAAGAATGATGACGCAACGAATGAAGCGGAAGCCCAGCGCAAAGTGAAAATGTTGATGGACCGGCTTAACAGCGGCGCGGATTTTGCGCAATTGGCGATGGATTATTCCGAAGACATGAACACCACGACGACGGGCGGAGATTTGGGGTATGTGCCGGAGTCGGCGCTGAATCAGTCGGACCCGGCGCTGAAGAAAATGGTGATGGGGATGAAGCCGGGGCAGGTGAGTCCCGCGCTGCAATTGAAGGACGGATACCGGATATTGAAATTGGTGGCGCGTGAATCGCCGGGACAGCGCGGGACTAGCGATCCGCAGGTGCAGCAGACGATTCGCGACACGCTGCGCAACCGCAAAGAGCAGTTGCTGCGCGCGGCGTATCTGGCGATTGCGCGCGACGAAGCGCGGGTGAGGAATTATCTCGCCGAGCAGGTGATCGAAGCGGCCGGGAAACTTCCCGAGGCGGCGAAAACTGCCAAGCCTACAAAAGGCATCATACCCTAGCAGGTGTTGCTAGTTTCAGTCGATCCAGGCGAGGACTTCGCCGGCGTTTACGGGCTGGCCTTCCTTCACTAACAGGCGCTCCACGGTGCCGCTCTTGGGTGAGCGAATTTCGTTTTGCATTTTCATCGCTTCCACAACAATCAATCCCTGCCCCACCTCCACTTTTTCTCCCGCTTGAACTAACACCCGAACAATTTTTCCTGGCATGGGCGCGAGAATCTGTTGGCGGCCTTCCGCTTCGAGGGCGCCGTGGCGGCGGCCGCGCCATGCGCGGGGATCGAGCGCTTCGGCGGTGAATTCGCGGTGCGCGGTTTGCAGGGTGAGCGCGCCGGTGGGCGTAGGCGTGATGCGCACTTCGTGCGATTTGCCGTTGAGGAGAATGGAGAGAATGTTCGGTGCGATTTCGACGGCGTCGACGTCGACGGGTTCGCCGTCGAGGGAAATGCGCCAGCAGTCGGCGTCGCGGGTGAGTTCCACGATGCGGGTCCCGTTGTCGATGCGCACTTCGATTTTCACGGGGTGCGGTCCAGTTGGTCGCGGCGGGCTTCTTGTTTCCAGCGGGACGGTGCGATAGGCGCGGAAGAATTGGGCGAGGAAGATTTTTCGGCCAGGGTTGCTTGAAAGAGAGCAGCGGCGATGGCGGCCGCATCCGCGGCGCTGCTATCGACTTCGGGGGCGGCATGCTTTTTTCTCGCTAGGAGCAGGTCGAGCCATTTGGTGTGGATTTCGCCGCGAAGGAAATCGGGTTCGCAGAGGATGCGGCGGAAAAGGCCGGCATTGGTCTTGATGCCGGTGATGGTGTATTCGTCGAGAGCGCGGCGCAGGCGGGCGATGGTTTCTTCGCGGGAGTTGCCCCAGGCGATGAGTTTGCTGAGCAGGGGATCGTATTCGTTGGGGACGGTCCAGCCTTCGTAGACGCCTTCGTCGAGGCGAATGCCGGGACCGCTGGGTGCGTGACGTGACAGAATTTTTCCGGGCGAGGGGAAGAAGTTGTTGTCGGGATCTTCGGCGTAGAGGCGCACTTCCATGGAGTGGCCGCGGGGCGTGATGGTTTCCCAGGCGAAGGGGAGGCGGTGGCCGGCGGCGATGGCGATTTGGAGCTTGACGAGATCGAGGCCGGTGACATGCTCGGTGACGGGATGCTCGACTTGCAGGCGCGTGTTGACTTCGAGAAAGTAGAAATTTAGATTTGCGTCGACGAGAAATTCGACGGTGCCGGCGTTGATGTAGCGTGCAGCGCGCGCGAGGCGCACTGCGGCATCCCCCATCTTTTTGCGCAGCTCCGGCG
>CATPAM010000477.1 GCA_955651735.1 Candidatus Acidiferrales bacterium
ACTCTGCCCGCATCGCCCGCGAAGAAATCTTTGGCCCGGTTGCCGCCGTGATCCCATTCGAGGACGAAAAAGATGCGCTGAAGATCGCCAACGATTCTCCTTACGGTTTGGCCGCCGCCGTCTGGACACGCGATATCTACAAGGCTTTCCGCGTGGTGAAGTCTCTGCGCGCCGGCATCGTGTGGGTGAATCACATGCAGCCGACGTACGTCGAAGCACCGTGGGGCGGCTACAAGCAGTCCGGTTTCGGGCGTGAGCTCGGCCCCTGGGGCTTGGAAGAATATCTCGAAACCAAACAGGTTTTTGTGAACCTCGACGAAACTCCGATCGGGTGGTACTGAAATGTCTACGATTCAGATTCGCACGGAAATTCCCGGACCACGTTCGCGGGCGTTGATGGCCCGGCGGGAAGCCGCGATTCCCCGCGGCCCGAGCAACAGCGCGCCGATTTTCATGGCTTCCGCGGAAGGCGCTACGCTTGAGGACGTGGACGGCAATCGCTATCTCGATTTTGCCGGCGGGATTGGCTGCCTCAACGTCGGCCACCGCTCGCCGCCCGTGATATCGGCATTGCGCCAGCAGCTCGAGAAGCATCTGCACCTCTGCTTTGCGGTGACTCCGTACGAAAGCTACGTCGCGCTCGCAGAAAAATTGAACGCGCTGGCACCCGGGAAGGCTCCCAAGAAGACCATCATCGTGAATACCGGCGCGGAAGCGGTGGAGAACGCGCTCAAGATCGCGCGGGCCTATACCAAGCGCCCGGCGGTGATTTGCTTTGAGGATGCTTTCCATGGCCGAACGTTGTTGACCATGACGCTCACCAGCAAGACGCATCCTTACAAGGCGGGCTTTCAGCCGTTCGCCAGCGATGTCTATCGCATACCCTTCGCTTATCCGTATCGCGCCGAGAAAGGTGCCACGGCAGAAATGTTCGCGCATCATCTTGAGGACGCATTCAAACGCATTGTTGCGCCGGAATCGGTGGCTGCGGTCATCGCTGAGCCGGTCCTGGGCGAAGGCGGGTTCATCGTTCCGCCCAAGGATTACTTCGCGCTTCTGCAAAAAATCTGCCGCCAACATGGCATTCTCTTCATTGCGGACGAAGTGCAGTCTGGTTTTGCACGCACCGGGAAATGGTTTGCCAGCGAATACTTCGGCATTGAGCCGGACCTGATCACCATGGCCAAATCGCTCGGCGGAGGCATGCCCATTGCCGCCGTCACGGGCCGCGCGGAAATTATGGAAGCGCCCGGCGTAGGATCACTGGGCGGGACCTTCTGCGGCCATCCGCTGTCTTGCGCTGCGGCTCTAGCTGCAATCGAGACGATCGAGAAAGAGAATCTGCTCAGCCGTTCGATTGCTATTGGCCGCCGCTTTGAAGAGCGCGCACGCGCCTGGCAGAAGAAATGGCCACTCGTCGGTGAAGTGCGCGGCCTGGGTGGGATGTGCGCGATGGAACTGGTGCGCGACGCGATTACGCGCGAGCCTGCCGACGCAGAAACCAAGCAGGTGGCGCGCCTCTGCTACGAGCATGGGCTCATTACCATCACGGCCGGGACGTTCAACAACGTCATCCGCATTCTGGTTCCCTTGGTGGTCACCGACGAACAATTTGACGAAGGCCTGGGCGTAATGGAGTCAGCCCTTGCGGCCGTTGCCGAGCGCAAGCAGGCCGTACTTTCGCACGCTTAGAAAATCTATGCTGGCAGCAATCGAATCGATCAATCTGGGCTTTCTTCTCGATGGTCAATGGCGAACTGATGGCGAAAGTATTGAGATCCTTTCGCCTGGCACGCGCCAGCGCGTCGGGGTTACCCACCTCGCTACGTCCGCTGACGCAGAAGCGGCGGTCCGCGCCGCCACCCGCGCCTTTGAAGTAACGCGGCGCATGGGCGGTTACGAACGGCAGCGAATCCTGCGCGCCATCTCGTCGGGCATTGAAAAGCACAGCGAAGAGCTTGCTCGCATGGTGGCGCTGGAAGCGGGCAAGCCGATCAAGACCGCGCGCGTAGAAGTGGATCGCGCGGTGTTCACCTTCAGCGTGGCTGCGGAGGAGGCTGTGCGCGTGGGCGGCGAGTATTTGCCCCTGGATTGGCAGGCATCCACCGCCGGGCGATGGGGAATTGTCCGGCGCTTCCCACTCGGGCCCATCGCGGCGATAACGCCTTTCAATTTTCCGATCAACCTTGTCGCGCACAAAGTCGCTCCGGCCATCGCCGCCGGTTGCACGATTGTGTTGAAACCTGCTCCGCAGACTCCGCTGACGGCGCTGCGCCTGGCGCAGATCATCGAACAAGCCGGATGGCCGGCGGGCGCTCTTAATGTTCTACCGCTCTCGAACGACGACGCAGGCATCCTGGTTTCCGACGACCGTTTGAAGCTGCTCAGCTTCACGGGCAGCACCGCCGTGGGCTGGGCGCTCAAGCAGAAGGCCGGCAAGAAAAGAGTGGTGCTCGAGTTGGGCGGCAATGCCGGCGTGGTGATTTGCGCGGACGCGAATCTGGAGTATGCCGCGGACCGCTGCGTAATCGGAGGCTTTGGCTATGCCGGGCAGTCCTGCATCTCCGTGCAGCGGATTCTGGTGGAGGAAAGCGCCTACGAAAAGTTTGTTTCGGCTCTCGTTTCGCGCGTCCAGAAGCTCAAGGTCGGCAGTGTCCTAGACGACGGTACTGACGTCGGTCCGCTGATCAACGAAGAGGCGGCGCGCCGTGTTATCGCGTGGATTGAGGAAGCTGTGCGCGACGGAGCCAAGATTGTTTGCGGAGGCCACCGCAATGCAGCGATGGTTACACCGACGGTTCTGACCCACACAAAGCCGGATATGCGCGTGAACTGCATGGAGATTTTCGGCCCCGTGGTTACGGTGGAAAAGTTTTCGGACTATGAAGCGTCGCTGAGCATGCTGAATCGGTCTGAATTTGGTTTGCAAGCGGGCGTCTTCACCCGCGATTTCAAGCGCATTACGCGGGCCTTCGAGACACTGGAAGTGGGCGGCTTGATGATCGGTGAGGTTCCTACTTTCCGGATTGACCACATGCCGTATGGCGGCACAAAGGACTCCGGGCTTGGTCGCGAGGGCTTACGTTATGCGATTGAAGAAATGACCGAGCCGCGCCTCCTTGCGATTAATCCCGCGGGTTTGTAGCACCGCTCGCAATCGCCGTTCGTTCGTGCCAGTTCAAAACAAATGTTACTCGCCGTAGCGTGGTCCCCGTATAATCCTGCGTTTCGATTCCATTTGCAGAATGGTACGACTTTCAAGCGAGGGAAATCATGCCCGGTGCCAGCGAAAATCCGCGAACTACGATGTTCAGCAGAAACAAACTCAAGCTGGGCATTTTCTCGCCGAATTGCTCCGGCGGCATGGCGGTCACAAAGGCCCCAGAGCGTTGGGATGCTTCTTGGGAGAACAACCTGAAGCTGGCGCAAATGGCCGACGATGCCGGCATCGAGTTCCTGCTGCCCATTGCGCGGTGGAAAGGATATGGCGGAGAAACAGATTTTGAGGGCAGCACTCTGGAAACGATTACGTGGGCCTGCGGGCTGCTGGCCAAGACCAAACGAATTACCGTTTTCGGAACGGTGCACGCGCCTCTGGTGCATCCCATCTTCGCAGCGAAGCAGATGGTTACTGTTTCCCACGTGAGCGAAGGGCGATTCGGACTGAACATCGTTTGCGGCTGGAACCAGGATGAATTTGAGATGTTTGGGATTGCGCAGCGCGAGCACGACACCCGATACGAGTACGGACAAGAGTGGTGGGAAGTGGTGCAGAAGATTTGGCAGGAGAATGCTCCGTTTGACTACGATGGCCGCTTCATCAAGCTGAAGGGCGTCATAGGAAAACCGAAACCGTACAAGTGGAGACCGGTGGTGATGAACGCCGGCTCCAGCGGTGCAGGCCGCAGCTTCGCCGCAAAGAACTGCGATTTTTTGTTCACCGTGCTGATTGACCTCGAAAAAGGCAAGCAGGACGTGCAAAGCATCAAGGGAATCGCGGCCAGTTTCGGGCGCAGTATCGATGTGTTTACCACCTCCTATGTGGTGCTCCGCCCGAACCGCAAGGAAGCCCAGGAATATCACGAGCACTACACAATGAAGATGGGCGACTACGCCGCCGTCGACCACCTTATGGAGCTGCAAGGGCTGCACGCGCAGTCCTTCCCACCAGAGGCATTCAAGCTGTTCCGGCAGAGATTTTTGGGCGGCCATGGCGTGTATCCATTGATCGGCGATGCGGATGACGTGGCTGCGGAGCTGGCGAAGATCAGCGCCGCAGGATTCATAGGGACGACGATCACCTTCGTCAACTACTTAGATGAGTTTCCCTATTTCCGCGATGAAGTGCTGCCGCGCCTTGAGAGAATGGGCCTCCGGCAATCGGTAAAAACCAGATAAGTTGTAGCGCCTTCCGCTGGCGCGCTCTGATATACTCCACGCCATTCTGCTGCTTTCGCACGTTTTGGGGGTGAGGGTCATGAACCGAATCAAGCCGTTTTTCGTGTGTCTTGCGGTTAGTCTTGCGTGTTCGTTTGCGTTCAGTTGCGTTTCTGTGCCGGTGGCGAATTTTTATGTTATTTATTCGTCGATATCGGTTAGGATTTTGGATTTATTCGGCGGCAGCGTCTCCAAAGCGAAAGTGACCATAGCC
>CATPAM010000478.1 GCA_955651735.1 Candidatus Acidiferrales bacterium
ATTTTTATAAATGCGGTGGCCGAATCCCATCAGCTTGGTTTCGCCGGCTTTCACGCGCTTTATAAAATCCGGAACCTTCTGCACCGAACCGATTTCCATCAGCATGTGCAGCACTTCTTCGTTCGCACCGCCGTGCAGCGGGCCGTAGAGCGCGGCGATGGCCGCCGCCGTCGCGGAGTAAGGATCCACATGCGAACTGCCCACGTTGCGAATCGTGCTGGTCGAACAGTTCTGTTCGTGATCGGCATGCAGGATGAACAGAATATCCAGCGCGTGCTCCAAAGTCGGGTTTGGCCGGTAGCGGCTTTCCGTCGTGCGGAACAGCATGTTCAGGAAATTTCCGGGGTAACTCAGCTCATTGTCGGGATAGACGAACGGCATGCCCAGCGAGTGCCGGTAGGAGAACGCGGCGATGGTGGGCATCTTTCCAATCAGCCGGTAGGTCTGCTTCCGGCGCGATTCGGCGCTGAAGATGTCCTTGGCGTCGTGGTAAAAAGTCGAGAGCGCGGCGATCGTCGAAATCATCATGCCCATGGGGTGGGCGTCGTAGTGAAAACCGTCCAGGAATTTCTTGATGCTTTCGTGAATAAAGGTATGGTGCGTGACGTGGTAGGTCCAATCTTTCAACTGTTCGGAGGTGGGTAGCTCGCCGTGCACTAGCAGGTACGCGGTCTCGAGATACGTGCTTTTTTCGGCGAGATCCTCGATCGGATACCCGCGATAGCGCAAAATGCCCGCATCTCCATCGATGTAGGTGATGCGGCTGATGCAGGACGCCGTGTTGTTGAACGCCGGATCGTAGCTCATCATCCCAAATTCTTTGGGATCTACCTTGATTTGCCGCAAATCGCTTGCCCGGATGGTGTCGTGGGTGATGGGTACCTCGTAGCTCCGCCCGGTGCGGTTGTCGGTGATGGTCAATGTTTCGCGGGATGTCGAGGAACCCTCGGCTTTTCTCGTGGTTGTGGCGGTCGGAGCGGAATCCATTGCGCGAACCTCAGGACGCGGCGGCAAAATTCGACAGTATCACTCTACACCCAAAGGGCGGTTCGCGGAAATGGGCGCGAAGAGCGTTACACCTTCAACGAGTCTATGAATCTAGAGAAATAACAGGCTTCGTCGGCTATGCGGCCCGGCGGCCAGATGGGCCTCTTGACAATAGTCGTCATAACGAGTATTATACGGCATGGCTCTGGCTACCACCGGCGCCCGGAAGCCTCAGTTCCGCTCCCTGGCGGACAGAGGCCTTCCCTCAAGGGGACATCATGATTAACATTCGCAAGAGCAACGAACGCGGCCACGCCGATCACGGATGGCTGAACACGTATTTCACTTTTTCATTCGCCGATTACTATGACCCCCAGCACGAACAGTTTCGCACCCTGCGGGTCATGAATGACGACCGCGTGGCCGGCGGCGGTGGCTTCCCGATGCACCCGCACCGCGACATGGAAATTGTGACCTATGTGCTCGAAGGCGCGCTTGAGCATCGCGACAGCATGGGCAACGGCTCGGTGATCAAGCCCGGCGACATTCAGTACATGAGCGCGGGCACGGGAGTGACGCACAGCGAGTTCAACGCCTCGAAAACCAAACCCGTGCACCTGTACCAGATCTGGATGTTTCCGGAAAAGCAGGGACTGAAGCCTGCTTACGACCAGAAAAATTTCACCGAAGCGGAGAAACGCGGCAAGCTGCGCCTGGTTGCATCACCGGACGGCCGCGATGGCTCGGTGAAAATTCGCCAGGACAACGAGCTGTACGCGACGGTGCTCGGCAAAGGCGACTCCATCAAGCATGCACTCAAGCCCGACCGCCACGCCTACGTGCAAGTAGCCCGCGGCAGCGTGAAACTCAACGGCAAGGAACTGGCCGAAGGCGACGGCGCCGCCGTCTCCGCCGAAACATCGGTGGAGCTCACCGGTGTCAACGAAGCCGAAGTTCTGCTGTTTGATTTGGCATAAAACGAAAGCGGAGGGGAGTGCGAGGAAAGGCGGATTCAATTCCCGCAGTCCTGAGTTAAGCGTTGGGCGCGCCAAGCGCCTGAAACACCGCCTGGAACTTGGGCTTGCGCGCCGAATATAGCGCGTATCCTGCGCCGATCAGCGCAACACAAGCGACAACACGCCGCGGCCTTTGCTCTCGATCTCCCAGAGGTGCACCACGATGACATTCAGCAATTTGCCGGAGAACGGCACATGCTGATGCTTCATCACGATGAGCGTGTAAAAAATCGCATCGCCAAACAGCACGCTGGCAACCGTCAAGATGGGAATGATGATTTGCCCAAAGCGCATCACTTTTCCGGTGCCCTTCAGCACGCCGGCGGCCACGAAGTATCCTATGAGAATCGCTCCATAAAGAAAAATGTAATTTATGACGCAGGCCACCAGACCCCAAGCAACGCTATATCGGCCCAAAAACTCACGCGACTTTGTCGGACAGCGCACTCAGGATTCGCGTTCCAATTTCCTGGGTCTGGCGGTAATGTTTGCGGGTCGTGTAAAGATTGCGGCCTGATTCGTCAGGAATGGATGGTCGGATGATCTCGCCGTTCAATTCGTCAAGAACCTGACGCACGTTGGATGCGGAAGGCCGGTCTGCTCCGCAACTCCCTCTACTGTGCGCCACTCATAATTCGGGTCCTCGAGAGCGCGTACCACCATGTTTCTATGGTCTGGGTCGAGCTGCCCCTTCGGATTTCCGTTCTCGCTCATAAGGCCTTCTTTCTACTCAATTATGAAGGGCAAGGATTTTAGAAGCGGCGTCAGTTACTAAGGGTTGACGACGTTGAACGAGAGATTCGTCCCTAGCCGCGGGTGCGTTGAAATTCGCGCATGAAGTCGACCAGGGCCTGGACGGCATCGAGGCCAACTGCGTTATACAGCGAGACGCGCATGCCCCCGACCGAGCGGTGACCGGGGGTGCCGACCAGGCCTGCGGCCGCGGCTTGTTCGGCAAATTGCTTCTCGATGGCTTCATCGCCGCCGGCCACGCGGAAGACCACATTCATGCGCGAACGCGAGGTTATCTCGACTGGGCACGAGTAATACCCGCCGGCGTCTATGGTATCGTAGAGCAGCTTGGCCTTGGCTTCGTTGCGCTTTTCGATTGCGCTGATGCCGCCTTCCGCCTCCATCCATTCCATCACCAAGCCCAAAATGTAGATCGCAAACGTTGGCGGCGTGTTGTACAGCGAGCGTTCCTTGATGTGCGTGCGGTATTGAAGGAGCGTCGGCAGGCTCTTGTCCGCACGCTCGGCCAAATCTTTGCGCACGATCACGACTGTTGCGCCGCTCGGCCCCAGGTTTTTTTGCGCGCCGGCGAAAATCAGCCCGAATTTCTTCACGTCGATCGCGCGCGAGGCAATGTCAGAAGACATGTCCGCCACCAGTGGCGCAGCTCCACTCTCCGGCATCGCATGCCACTGCGTGCCTTCAATCGTATTGTTCGTGCACATGTGAACATAGGATGAGTCCACTGACAGCTTGATCTCGTTTTGTCGCGGCACCCGCGTGAATTTCTCCGCTTCCGTCGACGCCGCTACGGTGTGCAGCACGCCTTTCTTCAACTCGCCGAGCGCCTTCGCCGTCCACGTGCCGGTGTGCAGCAAATCCACGGGTTTCCCCGGCAAGCACAAATTCATCGGCACCATGGTGAACTGCATGCTCCCACCGCCCTGCAAGAACAGCACGGCGTACTCATCGGGAATCGCCAGGTGCTTCCGCAAACCGGCCTCCGCGCGCGCAGCGATGCCCTCGAACTCCGGCGAGCGGTGGCTCATCTCCATCACGGACATGCCCCTCCCG
Source organism: Candidatus Acidiferrales bacterium (assembly GCA_955651735.1). Classification (GTDB taxonomy): domain Bacteria; phylum Acidobacteriota; class Terriglobia; order Acidiferrales; family UBA7541; genus Acidiferrum. The sequence goes on from CATPAM010000478.1 coordinate 3,810, forward strand.
CGCCAGTCCAGCAACTCCTCGCGGATGCGCTCCAGCACGGGCAACGGCAGCGCCGCTGGCCCCGCATTGAAATTGTGAACCCGCTTCACGCCGCGCCCCGCAACTGTAGAAGTCCCCACTAGCTTATTTCCTCTCTAAAGATTTGTCGGCCAGTTCGCAATCGGCCCACCAGGAGTGCGTCCTGCGTTCGACGTCGCTGTATCGGAAGAATTCGCAAGAGTTCCCGCTTCTTTGTCCTCTCCATTGTGGCGGCTGCCCGTCAATCGGGCAAGTGGTGCCGGAATGCTCCTTCGAGCGCCCTGAGAGTGCAACCGCAATCAATGCAGTCCCGAGTGTCAACGACATCCTATGCATCAAGCGTTCCTAGGACAGAGCAAACTCGACGCGACGGCGCATAGGGTCGATGCGCTCGGCGCGCACGCGCACACGATCGCCGTGCTGCCACATCAACTGCTTCGGTTTTGCGCCGCGGCCTCGCCCTGCGCTCGCTCCGCCGCGACGCTTGTCGCTGCTTGGCATCGCCACGATCGCGTGATCCTTCTCGCGATACACGCAACGCGCGCCCGACGCTTCCTCCAGCGCGCTGATCGGGAGCAATCCCTCAACGAACACCTCGAACAATTCCACGAAGCACCCGTACTTCTGCACGGAAATAATCAGCCCGTCGTACTCTTCGCCGAGATGCTCCTCCATGAACTGCGCGGTCTTCCAATCCACCAGCTCGCGCTCCGCGCCGTTCGCGCGCCGCTCCGCTTCCGACGTTTCCGTGGCCATTTCCTCAAGCTGGCCGTGCGAATACACCACCGCCTCCGCGCCGCTGGGAACATGGGGCGCTGCCGGCGCCGCTTCATGCGAATGCTCCAGCGCCCACTTCAGAACGCGATGCACAATCAAGTCCGGATAGCGCCGGATCGGTGAAGTGAAGTGCGTGTATTCGTCGAATCCCAGCGCAAAATGTCCCAGCGAGTCCGCCGCATAGCGCGCTTGCTTCAGCGAGCGCAGCATCAAGTACGAAATGATGCGCTCCTCCGGCTTCCCCGCAATTTTCGCCAGCAGCCGCTGGTAATGTTGCGGCGTAATGCGCAAATCCTCCGCCGCACCCGGCAGCGTCACGCGCATCCCGCGCTCGCGGCCGTTGCCATACGAATCCGGACGCCCCGCCTTCGCGGGCGACGGCACGCTTCCGTGCCGCACCGCGATCTCCCGCTGCTGCAGTCCCTCCACGCCCAGCGAATACCCAAACGCGCGCGCCAGCTCCTCGAACTCCAGCACCTTGCGTGCGTCCGGCTTTTCGTGCACGCGATGCAGCGACTCGATGCCCCGCTTCAGCAAATATCCCGCCACGGCGCGGTTCGCCGCCAGCATGAACTCCTCGATCAGCCGGTGCGCGATGTTGCGTTCGCTGCGCGTGATGTTGATCATGCGCTGCTGCTCGTCGAACTCTATCACCGGCTCCGGCAAATCGAAATCGATCGAGCCGTGCTCGTTGCGCCGCGCGTTCAGCAACAGCGCCAGCTCCTTCATGTCGCGAAAATGATGCGCCAGCGCGGCGTACAGTGCCGTCGCTTCGGCGTCGCCCTCCAGCACTTTGTTCACGTTGGTATACGTCATGCGCTCGGCAGACTTGATAATTCCCGGCGTCATCCGCGCGCTGTGCATGCGTCCTGCTGCGTCAAACTCCATCAGCGCGCTCATTACCAGGCGGTCCTCGCGCGGCTTCAGCGAGCACATGCCATTTGAAAGTGCCTCCGGCAGCATGGGCACTGCGCGATCCGGAAAATACACCGACGTTCCGCGCAGCCGCGCTTCGCCATCGAGCGCCGTCAGCGTGCGCACGTAATGTGCCACGTCCGCAATGTGCACCTGCAAATGCCAGCCGCCGCCCACGCGGTGCTCGACGTACACCGCGTCGTCAAAATCGCGCGCCGTTTCGCCATCGATGGTAACAATCGGCAAGTGCCGGAAATCTTCGCGCCCGGCGAGTTCCGTCTCACTCACCGGCATCGCGCGCTTCTCCGCTTCCTTCATCACTTCCGCGGGAAACACGTGCGGCAGATGGTGCTTGCGAATAATAATTTCTGTGTCGACACCCAACTCGCCCGGCCGCCCCAAAATCTCAATCACTCGCCCCGTCGGCGGCATGCCACCGCGCGGATACCGCATCACTTCGACGTTCACCACCGCGCCGTCCAGCTCCGCCATCCGCGGAATGCGCCGCCCGCGCACGCTCCGCTCATCCGCGCCGCTAAAACCGAGTTTCTTCGCCAATCCCGGGGTCAGCTCCATCCCCGGCGGAATTTCGATCTCGTGCTGCATGCGCACGTCATACGGCAGCACAGTATTCCCGCGCGCACCATAACGAAACAACCCCACGACCGTCGCATGCGCCCGCCCCAGCACGCGCACGATTCGCCCTTCGGTGCGCTGCGATTCTCCCGCGCCAGTCACGCGCTGCATTTTTACCAGCACCTGATCGCCGTGCATCGCGTCTTCGATTCCGTCACGCGGGATGAACACGTCGCGATCCAGCCAGGGGACCGGCGGATCCGGCACCACGAATCCGTATCCGTCGTGATGCAGCACCAGCCGGCCCTTAATTTCGTTGTGGCTCCGAATGCCGCCGTCTTCGCGAGCCGTCGCGGGCCGCTCAGCAGCAGCAGCCTGCGAGCCTTCAGCGTGTCTCGCACCCGTCGACCTAGGCGGGCCGTCCCCGCCGCGCTCCTCGCCTCGGCCCGCGAGTCGGTAGCGCCCCCCGGGCAATTCCTCAATGGCGCGCCGTTTTGTGAGCTTGGACAGCATTTTGTAGAGGGCCCGCCGCTCGGTCTTGCGCATATGCAGCGCCGCGGCAATCTCGTCCGATGAAGCGGGGGCGCTCCTAACTTGCAGAAAACGCAGTATGTTATCGGGACTGAGCTGTGACGGGCGCGGCATCGGAGGGCGGTCCAGCGGTCAGGCGCTGGTTTTCCACACGATTCTACTCAATTTTTTTCGTTGCACATGAAACTTTTTTCGCGCCGCCGGGGTTTCATACCCAGGCCAACACACGACCGGCTAGCCGCCCTCCGTCAGGCTAGCCGGC
>CATPAM010000479.1 GCA_955651735.1 Candidatus Acidiferrales bacterium
AGCACGCGCGAGACAATGCGCTCCGGATAAAATCCCTCCAGCGCATCATATTTCTCGCCCAAACCCACAAACTTCACCGGCGCCCCGGAAACTTTCGCAATCGAAAGGGCCGCGCCCCCGCGCGCATCGCCGTCCAACTTCGTCAAGATTACTCCGGTCAGCCCCAGCCGCTTGTGAAACTCTCCCGCCGACCGCACCGCATCCTGCCCGATCATCGCGTCCGCAATAAAAAGCATTTCCGCCGGCTGCAATTCCTTCTTCAGCGTGCTCAGCTCGTTCATCAACTCCTCGTCAATGTGCAGCCGCCCCGCGGTGTCCACCAGAACCACGTCGCTAGCCGAAAGCTTCGCTTCTTTGATCGCTCCGCGCACAATCTCCAGCGGCTTGTCCGTTCCCGCCCCCGGCCACACTTGCGTGCCCACCGCCTTGGCCACCTGCGCCAGCTGTTCGCGCGCCGCCGGCCGGTACACGTCGGTGGACACCACAATCGGCCGATGCCCGTGCTGCGCCAGCCATTTCGCCAGCTTGCCCGTAGTCGTCGTCTTGCCCGACCCCTGCAACCCCACGATCATCCACACCGAAGGCGGCCGCGAAGCAAACAGTGGCTTCGCATGCTTCCCCAGCATCGCGGTCAACTCGTCGCGCACCGTCTTGACCACCTGCTGGTCCGGTGAAAGCTGCAACATCACCTCGCTGCCGATGGCCTTCTTCCGGATGTTCGCCAGCAGCTCCTCGGCCACGCCCACGTTGACGTCGCCTTCCAGCAGCGCCTCGCGAATCTCCGCCAGCGCCGCGTCCAGGTGCTCCTCGGTCAGCTTCCCCTGCCCGCGCAAATTCTTGAACGTCCGTTGCAGCTTTTCCGTCAAATTCTCAAACATATCCGCCTTTTCCCGGCCACGACCTCCCCCATTGTATCGGAGTGCCGCCGATATCGCTCGCGAACAGAGCCACATCCGCGGAATTAGCGTGGTGAGGCTCTCGGCTTTACGCTAAAATCAGCGCACGAGGCGGTGGAAAGTGTTCCTGGAAAAGTCAGCGGCGCCTGGGTCTTTCGCGGCACGCGCATTCCAGTGGCCGCTGTGTTCGAAAATCTCGAAGACCGTCTAACCGTGAACGAAATCGTCGAAATGTTCGACGGCTTGAAGCAAGAACAAGTCAAAGCCTATCCGCTCCAGCCCATCGCACCTAGAAGCTTGTCTTGTTTGATCAAGGCACCCCGATCGGCATCCGCGACTCTTTGCCAGGACATACGGTCAGGACCGCAGCGGAACAGGGCTGGAGCACGCTTCTGAATGGACCATTGCTGCACGCCGCGGAACAAGCCGGATTCGACGTCCTATCTCACGGACAGATACTAGCCTCCCATTCCAGCAAAACCTGGAGGGTCAGAAGCTTGCTGTGGTCATCTTGAATGGGAACAGGTGGAAGCTTATTCGCCGCGTGCTTCGCCCCTAGCCGCGGCAGTCCTTGCCGTAAAGCCAGGAAGCTGGACAGTTGTCGAAATACCGGATTTCTAGGGGGCCTCAAGAGGCGGAGAGATTACGGGTTAACCTTCTCCGCCGAGGCGTTCGCATTCCCCGCCGGCAGCGCGCAATGCTCCACGCACTTCGACGCAAAAAACTCGATCTCCGCCTTCTTGTGCGGCACCTTCCCGGTTTCTTCCGGCACCACGATCAGCGACTGCGGCCCATCCGCTGCGTTGAAAGTGCACTGAAAGGTCTGCGACTGCACGCCACGCTGCTGGCAGGAATTCTTCTCCAGCGCCGGCTCCAGCATCTCCGGCTTCCCATGCAACTGGTTCGCCACCGACGACGGCACCACCGCCACCAGCATGGGCACCGGCGCCTTGATCTTGATGCTGATCACCTCGCCATCGTGATCCGGCGCGTACCCGCCATACACCTTCAAGAACGAAGTCAGCTCGTACTTCTCCTTGGCCTGCTGAATCCATCGAAACTCTGGCGGGAAGCAATTGCTGATGCACACCCAGCGGAAATACTGGATGTGCACATCGTTCGGCGACATGAAATGCCGAGTGGGAGAACTTTCCGTCTTCAAGATTTTCGCCAAGCCCAGGCCTACGCCGACAGCGCTACCGACAGCATTACCGGCAGGAGTATTCAGTACGGCGGAGTCGCGCTTCAGTACCTCGCCCAGTCCTGCGAACGCGGCTGACTCGGGGCTACCGCGGTCATCGCGAACCACGAGCGTCAGCGGTTCCGCCGGCAAATCGCAAACATACCTGGTCTTTACCACGTGCTCACGCAAGCACAGCATTCTTAGGGTCCCCATGGTTTCCGGATACTGCAGCGCCCGGTTCCACTCCCCTTCACCGGTCAGGAAAATCGTCACCGGCTGCTGCGATTCAATATCCACCTGAATGCCGCCGCCCGCCGCATAGGTCTTGCCGGTGTGATAGTTGGCCGGGTCCAGCCGGACGGCTTCATCGTTCCCCGGCTGCCATTCAAAGAGCCTCTGTTGTGCCGACGCCGTTCCGGCGAACACCAGGGTACCCAGGAGTGCGAATACAAGTGTGGGTTTCATAGTAATGACAGTATTTGAGGGAGGGAAAACCGGCGCAATTGCCCGAAAGGACAGGTCGTCTCTAGCAGTATCGTACCTAAATGGGCACAGCCAGCCCGTCCGCGCCTTAGTTTCTCCTCCGCCACGTAGCACTTGAGGCTGTGCAACCGCCTCCGTGATCGCTACCTGCACAGCAGCTCGGACATTATCCTAGCCATAAATCCTAGCCATAAACGAGCCACCCGTGGCATGCTATATGCCATGGGAAACAAAGACAGACGAAGCCGCGAAGCAAAAAAGCCCAAGAAAAAGAGTCCGAAGTACGCTCCCCCGAGGCGTGACTCGAGTCAGCCTACGCACGTCATCTCAACGGTCACCAATCCCGAGAAGCCCCCGACTGGTTCGCAATAAGACTATTGCGTGGCGTTCCGCGGTCCTCCAAATCCTCTTTCATCAGAAGCTGAGTCGAATTCCCAACTGCGCCGCAAACGGAATACCCACGGTGGAGCCCGGTCCAAAGAAATCGCCCAAAGCTCCCGCCGGCACCCGCAGCTGATTCAGGCTAGTGATTGGCCGCGTTTGCCTGCAACCCGCATTCAGGCAAAACGCCGTGGCGTTGGCAATGTTATTCACCGGAGTCGGCAGCGCGGAGATGTCCGGAACATAATTGTTGCCGGGATTTCGCCGGTTCAACAAATTGAAAAACTCCGCAAACGGCCGCACCGTCACCCGCTCGCCCAAAGCAATATTCCTGCTGACCCGCAAATCAACCTGGTAAAACGGCATTCCGCGAAACTGGTCCAGGCTCGTCTGCACGCCGTTCACCACCGCTCGGTCATTTCCGACCACACCGTCGCCATTCACATCGACCGGCGTGCTCATCGTAAAGGGCCGTGCGCTCTCAAATTGCGAGAGCGTCGACACTTCAAATTTCCACGGCAATTGCAGCACTCCCACCAGCACAAACCGGTGGCGAATATCTTCGCCCGATGGCCCGTGGTCCCCGGGACCAAACGGATTCAGCACGCTCGAAACTCCATTCACGTAATCAAATAGCTCCCCAACGGTAGCGCCCCAAGTCGTGGCGTGAGAGAGCACGTAATTCGCGGTGATTTCAAAGCGACTAGAGAATCTGTGCTGCAGTTGCATCGCTAAACCGTTATAGATCGAGCGATTATCCGTGCGGAACAACGACACCGCCGGTGCATTGGCGGGAATTCCGACGCCCTGTGAATATTCATACCGTCGGTATTGATGCACTCCCTGTTGATGCTCGTACGTGATGTTCACTCGCCAGTTGTTTGCAAAAACGTGCTCGAAGCCCGCGCTGGCCGTCAATGCATAAGGAGTGTGATAGTTCGGATCGATCAGTGCGCTCGGCCCGCTTCCGTTCTGCAGATTGAAATTGTTGACCGCTGTAAACGCGTCCACCCATCCGTTCTGCGCCAGATCGTTGTAATAGAGACCTGCTCCCGCTCGAAAGACGGTAGTCGCGGAAGCGTTCGGCGCATACGCAATTCCCACCCGCGGCCCAAAAGCCTTCCGGTAATCGTGAGGAATCCCCGAAACCAGGGTGCTGCCGAAGGCCTGCAGCGCCGCCAGCGCAGGATTCGCCGCCTGATCGTGCCCCGAAGCCACAAACAAGCCAAACGTCGTGTCGTAGCGCAGCCCGGCATTCACCGTGAACGACGGCGTCACACGCCAGGCATCCTCCGCGTACCAGCCCAACCGCCGAATGCTTTGCGAAAATGTGCCGTCGCTCGCGCCGGAACTGTTCGCCGTAGGGCAGTCCGGAAAATTGGG
>CATPAM010000480.1 GCA_955651735.1 Candidatus Acidiferrales bacterium
GCGCGCTTCCGTCCGCAGCGAGTAGGCGCAGAGCACGCCGACTAGCAGCAGCACGCCGCGCTTCCCTCCCATGCCGCGCACAAACGTCGAGAGACGCCAGGCCAGCAGCCAGCAGAATCCCAGCGACGGCAGGTAAAGGTAGCGCTCTCCGAGCAGGTTGAAGTCGCCGTAGGGCAGGGAAAACGCGGGTGCCAGCGCGGCCGCAAAGATCATGGTCTTGAAATGAATAGAACGCATCTACGCCTCCTCGAGATACGGCGCCGAGCGCAGCCAGTATACGCCGCAAAACCTGGCCACGTAACCCGCATATGCCGGTGGGCGGCAGAATTTACAAATTCTTTAAGTGCGCCAGCCGGAAGGGGGAGCCCAGGTTTTCGCGCAATTCCAGCCAGTGCTCCTCAGGGATGGACATGAAAACGTTCACCACCTTGGGATCGAACTGCGTTCCCGAGCAGCGCTTGATTTCCCCCCTAGCATGCGAAAGCGGCAAAGCTTTGCGATATGGCCGGTCGCTGATCATGGCGTCGAGCGAATCCGCAATGGTAAAGATGCGCGCCCCCAGGGGAATGTCGTCGCCTTTCAGGCCTTTGGGGTAACCGGTGCCATCGAAAAATTCCTGGTGCGCCAGAACAATTTCGGCAGCATCGCGCAGGAAGGGGATGCGGATCAGCATGTTGTAGCCGATTTCGCAATGCTTGCGCATGATCTCCTTTTCATCTTCGGTGAGCGGGCCTGGTTTGCGCAGGATGCCGTCTGGAATGGCCATCTTGCCGATGTCGTGAAGAAAGGCAGCGCGTGCCAGCACCGCAAGGTAGGCATCAGGCACGGGCATGGCCTTGGCGATGGAAATGCAGAACGCGGTCACCCGCTGGCAATGGCCTTCGGTCTCCGCGTCTTTCAAGTCCAGCGCGCTGCCCAGCGCTTCCAGCGTGTCGTCGTAGGATTGTTCGAGCTGCGCGATCGCCCCAGTCAGTTGCGCGGTGCGCTCTTCCACCAACTGCTCGAGATTTCGCTGGTAGGTACGGTTTTCCATGATCAGGCGGCGATGCTGCAAAGCGCGCCCGACGCCGAGGAAAAGTTGATCCTTCTCGAACGGTTTCAGAATGTAGTCGTAAGCCCCGCGGCGTATGGCCTCCAGGGCCGTGGAAATGTCGTGAATCGCGGTGACCATAATTACCGGGACTTCCGGGTCGTACTGGCGCAGCCATTCGAGCAGCTTGATGCCGTCCATTTCCGGCATGATCATGTCGCTCAGCACCAGGTCGGGGGTGGCACGCTTGACCTGGTCCTGCGCTGCTCGTCCGTTGCTTACCGCCGTGCAGTGATAGCCCTTGGACTCCAGCATGGTGGAAACGACTTCCCGGATAGCTTCCTCGTCATCGACAACAAGTATGTTTTCGACTTCCACGGTTGGTTGGCTCCCAGGTGTCATTCTTCCCAGCAGCCATTATAAGGGACAGCACACGAACAAGTAGGGGCCATTGCCCATTCAGAAAACAACATGTAGTTTCAAAGGTAAGTAATCGGCAGGGTTCAGGCCTTCTGTCGAGCCTGCACCTGTGTGTCCAGAAGACGCCAACGCACCAGCCGGGAGGGGCACAAGGTGTTCGTAAATCAGGGCCTGCTTGCCATTGCCTTCTTTGAAGTGACTGCGCTCATCGTCCTGCTGGTGCTGTTTCTCTTGCTGCGGCGGGACCATCCGGACGGCTATTTTCGTCTCTGGCTTACGGGCTGGGTTGGTCTTACAGTTTCCTCTGTTTTCGAGCTCGGCCTGGCGGCGCAGGAAAGCCCGGAGTTGCGTTTGGCAGCGCTCGCAACGCAAGTCATAGCCCTGCTTCTTTTTCTTTCCTCTGCGATGCAACTCACGGTGGGCGTAAGTCGCAAGTGGCCGGTGCTGCCATTGGCAACCGCCGTTCTGGCCGGAGTCTACTACGTCGAGCGCAGCGCTTCCGCACCGTACTTCGGCAAAATCCACTGGGAGACGGCCGCGTGCGAGTCTGTCATCTCGTTGTGGGCCGGCTGGCTGTTGTGGCGCGCGAGGGCGAAGCACAAGGGACACGGCGTGCGGTTGCTGGCGGGTGCTTTGTTGGTCAGTGGTCTCAACGGCATCGATCGCTTCCAGTGGCTCACGCACCCGTTCTTCTTGCTGCGGCTGGCTTTCGACCACTTGCTCAACGTTTCGCTGGGCATCGCCATGGCTGTTCTGGTGCTGGAAAGCGCGCGCGCGCGCAGCGACGAGTTGAACGACAAAATGCGGCGGCTTTCCTTGCTTACGGCAGCCAGCACGCAGACCTTGTCGGTGCGCGAAGTCCTCGAGCAGGTGCTCGGGCACTTAGTCGAGAGTCTGGGCGCGACGCACGGGATTGTCCGCTTGCTGGAAGGTGAGCGAAGCGCCGCGCAATTGGTGGCGCGAGCTTCTGTCGGGTTCCAGCAAGCGTACCTGAAGACGCACGAGCGTGTAGCGGTTTCCGAGCCATGGGTACAGCGGGTGCTTCAGAAGGATTGTCTCTATCTGCGTTCGGACGAAGAGGTGGATGCTAAAGAGCGCACCAGGATGGAAGAGAGCGGCGTCAGCGAGAGCATTTCTCTGGCTTTGCCGGGGAAGGACGGGCCAGTCGGCATTATCTCCGTGGGGTCGTTTCAGAGCGTTCGTTTTCAACGCGACGAGATCTCTTATCTGGTTAACATTGCCAATCTGCTGGGTTTGACGCTGCAAAACGTGCGGCTGTTTGAACAAGTCGCGACCGTCCAGCAGCAGTGGGCTTATACATTTGACTCGATTGGCGATCCTATCTTTGTTCATGACCCCGAATTTCGGATCTTGCGCGCCAACCAGCGGCTGGGGCACTTGCTCGGCCGCGATTCGGCCGCGCTGGTTGGGCGCATGGTCACCGATCTGCTACCGCGCAAGGGGACGAACTACAACAGTTGTCCTTACTGTGAAGGAATCGCCGGTGAGGGGGACGATCCGGATCCTTGGCTCACAGGATATTTCCTGGCTTCCAATTCGACGTTCACGGATCCACGCGGCCGCCAGCTGGGCACGGTTCACGCGCTGAAAGACATATCCGAGCGCAAACGCGCTGAAGAGAAATACCGAACCCTGGTGTCGAACGTTCAAGAGGGAGTTTTCATTTCCAATCCACAGGGGCGATTCCTGGACTTCAACGATGCGCTGATGCGCATCCTGGGATTCGAAGAGCGCGACGAGTTGCTCAATGCGGAAATTCCTTCGATGTTCGTGAACCCTGCGGACCGCGAGCGGCTCAAGAAGCTTCTGCAGGATCACGGGGCTGTGGCGGACTTCGAATACGAAATTCGCCGCAAAGATGGCGAAGTCCGCGTGATGATGGAATCTTCCATTGCCATTCGAGACGCCGCCGGCAACTTGACCGCCTTGCAGGGCTTCTTGCTGGACATAACCGACCGCAAGAGAGCCGAGCAGGAAATCCGGCGCCGCAACCGTGAATTGATGGTGCTGAACTCCATTGGCCAAACTCTTACCGAGTCCCTGGATCTGACCGACTCGATTCACCGCACCCTGCGGCAAATGACCGAGCTCTTTAAGCTGGATGCCTCCTCGCTTTACCTGTTCGATGAAGCCCGGCTGACATTGCGGCGCATCGCCGCGGTTGGCCACCGCTCGGAGCAGGGCCGGCATATTCCGCCAGTGACGGTGCAGCCCCAGTTGCTGCAGCACATCAAGGCCGTACACGCCACGTTCCTATCGGCACAGGGCTTGCAAATCCCAATGATCCTCCGTGAGGCGCAGCGCAAGGAAGGGCTGCATTCCGCCTTTGTGGTGATCCTGTGGTCCAAGGATCGCGTGCTCGGCGGATTGGTGGTTGGCAGCAGGACTCCCAGAGAGTTTTCGCCCGCGGACATCAATCTCTTGATCGCCGTCGGCAGCCAGATTTCCAACGCCATCGATCGTTCTGTGCTGTATGAAGAGACGCGGCAAGCTTACGAAAATTTGCGGCGCACGCAGGAACAGCTTCTCCACAGCGAAAAGATGGCGGCCGTCGGCCAACTGATCGCCGGTGTGGCGCACGAGCTAAACAATCCGCTGACCGCCATCCTGGGATACAGCCAATTGCTGCTATCGAGCGGGCAGATGCCGCCGCAGGGCATGGAGTACTCGGACAAGCTCTACAAGCAGGCCCAGCGAACGCATCGAATCGTGCAGAATCTCCTGAGCTTTGCCCGCCAACACAAGCCCGAGCGTGTGGCCGTGCAACTCAACCAGATTCTGAAGGATACCCTGGCGTTGCGCGACTACGACCTCCGCCTGAGCAACATTCGCGTTCACTATGACCTTGCTCCCGACCTGCCGATGACTGGCGCAGACCCTCACCAGCTTCAGCAGGTATTTCTGAACCTCGTAAACAACGCCGTCGATGCCATCCTGGAGCACTCCAGCGAGGGGGAGCTGTGGGTCAGCACGAGGGCAAAAGACGATTGCCTAATCGTGGAATTCAAGGACAGCGGTCCAGGTGTGAAAGATGCGTCCCGTGTGTTCGATCCTTTCTACACCACCAAGCCAGTGGGCAAGGGAACCGGGCTAGGTTTGAGCATCTGCTATGGAATTGTCACCGAGCATGGGGGTTCCATCAGCGTAAGCAATGTGCAGCCCTCCGGCGCTTGTTTCACCATTGAGTTGCCGTATCAGCGCGCGGCCGCTCCCGTGGACGCAATTCCGGCCGGCGGGGCAGTTGCCGCTCGCGGCGCCCGGATTCTCCTCATCGACCAGGATGAATCCGTACTGGAAGCTGTGGAAGCCATCCTGCGCGAGGGAAATCACGCGGTGCGGAGTGCTGCAAACTTCCCGGAAGCGCAGCGGCTCCTCGGCGAACAGGAATTCGACGCGGTGGTTGCCGACGCCGAAGTGCGCGCGGCCGCTGGGGGGGAGAGTCTGCAAGAATGGTTGACGGCGCACAGGCCCATGCTGGCGGGGCGGTTAGTTTGGATGAGCGCCTCAGCGATGCCTGCGCAAGTGGGGAATCATGCTGGGAATGGGTCGTTCGTGCTGCAAAAGCCGTTCAAAGCTGCAGATTTACTGTCTGCCGTGGAGATGGCGCTAGGCCATATCCAGCCCGCGCCTATTTAGCGTGGACGCTAGCTGCGCGACGATAGCGGCTCGTTGCCCAAGCTCCTTCACGGCCAAGTCCATTCGGAAGGCGAGCTCGCTTACCATTTGGCTCAATCCACGGAGCTGTGGGAACAACAGAAGGCCGGCACTGAGTCCCAGCACAAGCATCCGATACCGCCAGAAAAAGTACATGCTGAGCCGCAAACGCTCGCATTCGTGAGATGCGGCAACCTCCGGCGAAAGCACGGCAACTACCCTGGCCAGGCGCAGCGACCTCTGGAAATCGGCACGCAAGTTCGCAAGATAGAGCATGGCAATGTGTTGGCGGTCGTTCTGTGCGGCGGGCCGAGCGCACTGGCGCGCGCGCGGCGAGAAACTCGAAATCTTCCTCCGACATCGCCTGGCGAATCACGGCAAAGTAAGTTGCGTGTTGGGGCGCCGGTCCCTCCATTGAGCCCATGCCGCCTGCCCGCTTGGCGCGCCGCCCCAAATCCCCACTGGAAACATTTCCAGTTTCATTCATCGCAGGCGCATCGTAGCATTGCCGTGAAAAGAAAGAACATAGGGCTTGCGAGCGGCCGCCGTGGGTGGTCCGTACTAGGACGGCAGCGGCAACAAGTCCTGAGGAATTGCTAATAATTGCGAACCAGGTTTGGGCGCTGTACCCTCGGCGGACATTGGCCGCCGTCAGCAAGCCGATGCAAAAATTCCCTCGACACCAGAGTTACTTGGATTATAGTTACCCGAGCGAGCTACAGGAGCAACAACCTATTCGTGGCAGAGCATTTTGTTGGATTAGGTAAGCAGATGGATACACTCACACAGCTCCAGCAGAATCGGCGTATCATCCATGACCTGACGTCTTCCACCCTGGCAAGAATCTCCAGCCCCTTTTCCCGTCTCGCCTATTTGGCTTCCCTGCGCGACATTTCCACGAACGTGTATGAGCATGCCGGCCTTAGCGCCGTATACCCGAAAGAGGCGGTTCGGCAGGCCCTGGAGCAATGCCATCAGGAGCTTTTCGAGCGCATTCTGGAAACCCCTTTGGCGGTGCAGGAGGAAGATTTGCGCGCGCACCTCCGCACCTTGCCGAATGGCTCGCGCAGGGCCGCCGCGCAATGGCGCAGGCTCGAAGCCTATCGCACGTTGTTGCCCGCCGATTCGCCGGAGTATCTCAAAGAGCTGTTTTGCTCGAATGTGCGTGCGATTCTGGAGATTCTCGAGAAAGAGCCTGCAACGGAACAGGCGGCTGGGTAACGGCTCCCGCCACCCGGCGCTTTTCCTCACTCTCGGAATGTCCAGGATTCCCCTGGAACCAACTGCAAACATCGCCGCCAAGCCCGGCGGCGACGCAACAACTAATCTGCTATTCTGAAAATGTTATGTTCGCTTCGATTTCGCGTTCTCGCGGTCCTGTTGCGCTGCTCATTGTCATACTTCTGGTCCTGGCCGCGAGTCTCGCCTCCTTTGGCTTCGCGCAGCAAACCACCGCTCCCGCCATGTCGGCAAGCCCCACGGGCAAGTCCGGCGCCGCCGATTTCGCCGCGGCGGCCGACGAAGTACTTGCGCAGATGAGTGAGATCACCGGCCTGGCCCTGCGCAGCCCGCTCAAGAAGAGCCTGCGCTCACGCGAAGAAATTCGCGCTCACGTCATTCAGGAAATGAACGAGGACAAAGGCGCCGCTGAGCGTTACGCCGGTGCCAGAAGCGCCGAGGCCTTCGCCCTGCTTCCCAAAGGATTCGACCTCGATTCCTTTATGGTTGATCTGCTCACCGAGCAAATCGCCGGCCTGTACGACCCAAAAGCGCACGAATTCTACGTTGCAGACTGGATTCCCATCGATGACCAGCGCATGGTCATGGCCCACGAGCTGACCCATGCCCTCGAAGACCAGCATTTCCAGATTGAAGCCTGGGCGAAAGCCGCTCGGCCCAACGATGACGGCGAGCTCGCGCGCGAGGCCGTTCTCGAAGGCAGTGCCATGGCCGCCATGGTCGAATATCTGCTCCAGGGCAGCGGGCGCTCCCTCCAGGATTTGCCCGACATTGACCCCGCCATGCTAATCGGCGACATGACGGAGACACCCCTGCTCAAGAAGGCGCCGCCCTTCCTGAAAGACGCGCTGATTTTCCCCTACCTCGACGGTCTGACATTTTCGGGCGCGGTGCTCAAACCCACCGGCTGGCAAGGGCTTTCCGCTATTTTCACCAAGCCACCGGTTTCCACGCAGCAAATAATGCATCCCGCGCTGTACACCTCCGGCAAAGTGCCTGCGCTGGTCTCGCTTCCCTCCATAGAAAAAAGTTTAGGGGCCGATTGCGCCAAGCTCGAAGAAAACGTCATGGGCGAATTCGGCTGGAAAGAAGTGCTGAAGCAATTTCTCGACGAGCCGCGAGCCAAGGCCTTATCCGCGGCGTGGGACGGCGACCGCTACGCCGTGTACGAGCAAAAACAGACCAAGCGCCTTTTGCTGATAACGCGCGAGCGGCTGGCGAGCGAAGAGCGAGCCCAGCGTTTCTTCGGCCAATATTCCGAGGCGCTGGAGAAAAAATACGACAAGCGCAGCAATCTTTTTCGCAAGCCCGATTTCTTTTCCTTCGATACTCCGGACGGCGGTGTCTTCCTCCGCTGTTTTGAAAAGGAGTGCGTGACCCTCGAAGGTGGCGACCGCGCGCTCTTCCTCAAGCTCAATAAAGACCTGCAGTGGCCGCCCGTGCCGGAAGCACAGAAAGTGCTTGCAAAGGACGTGAAAGAAGTCGCGATGGGAACGGGAGACGCCAGCGGCGCTCCTATGAGCTATCTTAGGCCGGCAGCTTCCTCGCCGCTGGAACCGGGCCGCGATTCTCTAGCAGCAGAGTAGGGCGCGTTTCGCTGTTCAACTCGATTCGCGCTTGCAACCGCGCAATGCGCGCGGCGAGCCGCTGTTCCGTTCGCAGGCCGCCGCACGCGCCGTGACGATCGAGAAAAAGCGCTCGTGCCCGGCGAATCTTCGCAATCCCCAGCTTCGCGAACTCTAGCGCGCGTTCAAAATCCTTCCTCCTGCGCTCGTAGTAAACGGCGAGCTGCTCGCAAGCGTGCGCCCCATTGCGCTCGTCTTTCACCAATTCGTGCCACAAAGCGGCAGCCTTGTCGTGCTCACCGCGGCGCTTCGCCAGCAGCGCCAGCTCGCGCCGCGCCTGCTGGTCGTATTCCTTCGGCAAGCCGAGATCGATGGCTTGTGTGCACGCGGAGTGCGCCCGCTGCGACTCACCGCGCCGCTGCAAAAAACGTGAAAGCCCGAACAAGTCCAAGCTCTCCACATCGCTGCCGTCATCAGATGCGAGCAGCGCGTCAATCTTGCCCACCAGTGCCGCCAGGCCGCGCAAATCCATCTGGTTGTGTCGCACCACGGCCGCCAGCGGCTCCGCCGGCCCTCCGCGCAAATAATCGAAGTAATGCTGCGGAATCAGCGCGGCCAGCACATCGTCTTGACGATGCCATCCCAGTCTCGCGGCGTCTAGCACGTGCCGCTCCAGCTCCACCAGCCGCACCGAACCGAGCCGCAGCTTCCACAACGCTCGCGCCGGATGCAGCAGATCGAGATGCGCCGTCAGCCGCGGCACGGCGATCGAGCGCGTCATGGTGAAGCGGTTCTCGAGCAGCGGCCAGTCGAATGACTTGCCGTTGAAGGTGACCAGCACGGGCCGCTCCGCAATGCGCGCGGCGACTTCGTGCAAGATCGCATGCTCTTCGCCAAAATCGCGCATGAAAAGCTGCTCGACTTGCAGCGCGCCGGCGTCCCACCAAGCTAGCCCAATCAGGAATGCATAGGTGCCCGTGCCGCCCGCCAAGCCCGTGGTTTCGGTATCGAGAAAAAGCCATTTCGACGGATCGCCCAGCGCCGCCTGCATGTGTTTGGAGAACGCTTCGTCGCGCCCGCGCGAGAGCAATTCGAGGCTTACTTCGGAAATGGCGCAATACTCCGGCGATGAAAACCA
>CATPAM010000481.1 GCA_955651735.1 Candidatus Acidiferrales bacterium
CATTTGATGTTCCACGTGGCCCATACCAAGAAGGCCCAGATAGCCCCAACTAACCCAACCACGACGATGCACACAATGAGAAGTATTTTCCGAGCCCTGCTCATGTCACGCCGTGATGGAACTACAGCAGTCGCACAATAAGCTAACACACTACCTGCGGTTCCACGGGCGTTGCGTGCTTCCTTAGAGCAAAACGCCGCCTGGATGTCGATCGCTTAACTGTTGACAGAAGGAACGCGGCGCTTCGACGCGCGGACCATCGTCGGCGCCGACCAGAAGACGGCGGGACAACTTGTCGAGGGCGCCCCCGCCATCTGCCCCTACTCGAATGCGATCAAGGGCAATGTCGATCTCCAAATCGCCGTCTCGGTTCGGTGACTTGAGACGCCGAAATTCTCCGGATAAACATAAGAGTGGTACAAGGCCTCAGCCCTCTACTGCAACCGGTACTTGTAGAGTGCCATGCCTACCGCCGCGTCGATCCCCATCCGTTCAAGAGCATCTATTTCCCGCTGTGCCTTAATGCCACCCGCAGCGATGATCGGATGCGAGGTGGCACTGCGCAACCGCTCGAACCACTCGCGATTGGCTCCCCTCATGGTTCCTTCACGATCCACATCTGTGCAGAGAAATGCGGCGCAAAACGGCTCAAGCTGCTCCATCACCTGCTCCGCTCGAATCCGCAGGCTTTCTCGCCATCCCTTAGTCACAACGTGGCCCTTGGCCGTGTCGAGCGCCACAACAATTGCCGGACGGCCTACTCGCGTGCGAAGCCGCCGGAGAAATGGCGCGTTTATCTTGCTTTCCTCGAACGCGGCACTTCCGACAATGACTTGGTGCGCCCCCCATTTCGTAATTTCCTCCGCGCGCGAAACGGTGCGAATTCCTCCGCCCACACGCACTTTCATGGCATATCGCTGGGCCGCTTCTTCGCATAGTTTGCGCGCCAGTTCGCTGTTATTGCCTTTCCCGATGGCAGCATCCAAATCGATGACGTGCAGCCACTTGTACTTCTTGAACTTCAGCAGCAGCGACATCACGTCCGCGATCGCAAGCTCGCGCCTTCTCCCGTGCACGAGCTGCACCGCTTGGCCTTCCTGCAAGTCAATACACGGAATTAGCACGGCAACCTAACTGGAATCCCACGCGCGGACAGAAATTCTTTGAGCTCGCGAATCGGCTGAATACGATCGTGGAAAATGGAGGCCGCCAACGCCGCATCCGCGTACCCGGCGGTAAAAATCTCCGCGAAGTGATCGGGCAGCTTCGCGCCGCCGGACGCGATAACCGGTACGGAGACCGTCGACGATATCGCCGCCGTGAGCGCCGTATCGAAGCCGCTCTTTGTCCCATCTCGATCCATGGACGTCAGCAGAATCTCTCCGGCCCCAAGGGCAACGCCTTGTTTTGCCCATGCGATCGCGTCCAGATTTGCGGAGTCACGCCCGCCGCGAATCATCACCACCCATTGGTCCCCGTCTCTCTTGGCATCGATCGCCAGCACCACGGCCTGCGCGCCAAACTCAAGCGATGTTTCCGAGATCAACTCGGGCCGTGCCACTGCCGCGGTATTCAGCGTAATCTTGTCTGCGCCGGCTCGCAGCACAGCCCGCGCGTCTTCCGTGCTCCGGATGCCGCCTCCCGCGGTCAGGGGAATCGCGAGCTCCGCCGCAACGCGCCGAATCGTCTCCAGAAACGTCGGCCGCCGGTCGCGCGAAGCTGCAATATCCAGCACGACGATCTCGTCCGCGCCTTCTGCGTTATACCGCGCTCCCAATTGCGCGGGGTCGCCGGCGTCGCGAAGCTCGACAAAGTTCACGCCCTTCACCACGCGGTCGCCATCGACATCCAGGCAAGGAATGATGCGTCGCGCCAGACTCATGCGCACAGCCTCATGAAATTCCGCAAGACTTGCGCGCCAGCTTCTCCGCTCTTCTCCGGATGAAACTGAACCGCGCACATATTTTCTTTTTCGAGTACAGCGACAAACTCTGTTCCATAACTGCACGCAGCCACCGTTTCTTCGCCTTGTTCGATCGCGGCATAACTGTGCGCGAAATAGAAATACGCATCAGCGTCGATGCCCTTGAGCAACCGCGACTGGTTTTTCAAGACGACGCGATTCCAGCCCATGTGCGGCAGCTTGGCGACTGGCGGCAGCGCGCACACGCGCCCCGGCAACAACTGTAGGCCGGTCAGGTCCGGCGCCTCGTCGCTAGCGTCATAGAGTGCTTGGAGTCCCAGGCAAATGCCGAGAAACGGAACGCCGCGACGAATCGCGTCGCATAGCGGCGCGCGCAATTTGCGGTCGTTGAGCACTCGTATAAGGGCTTCGAAATGTCCCACGCCCGGGAGCAGCAGCGCCTCCGCTCTTTCCACGCATTCAGCCGTGGCCGCGCGTTGCGATTCTGCTCCCAGCCGCTGCAGGGCGCGCTCGACAGAAGCTACGTTGCTCACGCCGCAATCCAACAGGGTGATTTTCACAGTAAACCCTTGGTGCTGGGAAGGACGCGCCGCAACCTTTTGTCGCGCGCCACGGCGAAACGCAAAGCGCGCGCAAACGCCTTGAACATGGCCTCTATTTGGTGATGCGAGGATCGCCCGTAGAGAACGCGGAGATGCACATTGGCGCGGGCCGCTTGCGCAAACCCTTGAAAGAAATCCTCGGTCAGCTCGGTCTGAAAATCTCCGATGCGCGCGCTCGAAATTTTGGCGTTCACAACGCAAAAGGGCCGCCCACCCAAATCGACCGCGCTGGCAGCGAGCGTCTCGTCCATGGGCATTAGGAAATATCCCGCGCGCAAGATTCCACGCTTCGTGCCCAGCGCCTTCGTCACCGCTTGGCCTAGGGCGATTCCCACGTCTTCCACAGTGTGGTGCTGGTCGACGTCCAAATCTCCGCGCGCGTTCAACTCTAAATCGACCGCGCCATGCCGGGCCACGAGTTCCAACATGTGATCGAAGAAACGAATTCCCGTGGCGATGCGAGCGTGGCCGCGCCCGTCGAGATTCAACCGAATGCTGATATCGGTTTCCTTCGTCTTTCGATGAATCTTTGCTGTCCTTGGCATTGCGAGCCTATCTCGGGAACATTCAATTTCATTCCCGCACTCCCACAGCGTTCTCGTGCGCCTGCAGATTCTCTGCCCGTGCGAGAACGCGCACGTCACCGGCCAGGCGTCTGAAACCTTTGCGGCCAATCGTCTGCACGCTGATGCATTTCACAAAATCCGCAGCCGACAAGCCTCCACGGCTGCGCGCCCAGCCGCCCGTAGGTAAAACGTGGTTGCTGCCGCTCGCGTAATCGCCGAGCGGCTGCGCAGCCCAAGGACCAACAAAAACAGTTCCAGCCGCAGAAATCTTTTCGAGAGTCGCAGCTCCAGCTTGCGGAAGGCTGAGATGTTCCGGCGCAAAGCGATTCACAAACTCGAACGCCGCATTCTCGGACGCCGCGAGCAGAATCACCCCGTGCGTTTTCAAGGAAACACGGGCAGAGTTTGTCTCCGGCAATCTCTTCAGCTGTTCGTCGACTTCGCGCCGCACTTCCCTTGCCAGTCGCGCGGACGTCGTCACTAGGATGCTCGCTGCGTCCGCGGCATGTTCCGCTTGCGCCAGCAAATCCGCCGCAATCCATCTCGGATTACCCCGCGACGCAATCACAATCGCTTCTGTCGGTCCGGCTGGGAGATCAATGGCACAGTTGCAGCTCACGAGTTGCTTTGCCGCAGTCACAAAGCGGTTGCCGGGTCCAAAAATCTTATCGACGCGCGGAATTGTCTCGGTACCGTAAGCCATAGCCGCGTTCGCCTGCGCGCCCCCGATCCGCGCGACCTCTCTCAGGCCGAGTACGCCCGCCGCCGCAAGCAACTCATTGTTCGGCCTCGAACAGACGACCACGATCTTCTTTGTCCCAGCAACCTGAGCGGGCACCGCCGTCATTATCAGCGTCGAAAACAAAGTGGCCTTGCCGCCTGGAATATAGCAGCCAATCGTTTCAAACGGCCTGACCACTTGCCCGATACTCACGCCCGGTTCCACTTCCATCGACCAGTTTCGTGGCAACTGTTTCTCAGCCACGTTCCGGACGTTGGTCATCGCGTGCTTCACAGCGCGCAAGAAATCTGAGCCAACGCTCTTCTGCGCTTCCTCGATCTCTAGCTTCGACACCCACATCCCGCTGCGCACCAAATCTATGCCATCTAGCTTTTTCGTCCAGGAACACAGCCCATCATCGCCGCGCCCCCGCACATCGGCGACAATCTTCGGCGCGACGTTCTCAGCTTGCGTGTCGCGCCGTTCGCGTGCGGCAAGCAGCCTCTTCTCCACCGCACCCGCAAGTCTCAAAATCCGCATCAGAGCACGATCTTATTCAGGGGATACTCGACAATTCCCTGCGCATTCACGGCTTTAAGCTTCGGCAAAATCTGCCGGACCACCGATTCCTCGACAATCGTATTCACCGCCACCCACCCCGGATCGCTGAGCATCGAAATCGTGGGATTTTTCAGCGCTGGCAGAATAGCGACCACGCGGTCAAGATCCTCCCGTCGTACATTGAGTAGCAAGCCAACTTTGCTAGCCGCAGCAATGGCCCCCTGCAGCATCAAAATTAGACTCTCCGCTTTTTCTTTCTTCCACGCGTCTGCGGTCGCCGCACGGTTCATAATAAAGACCGTGGCCGATTCCAAAACGGTGTCCACAATCCGCAAGCGGTTAGCGCGCAGTGAAGACCCCGTCTCAGTCACCTCGACAATCGCGTCAGCAAGCTGCGGCACTTTCACCTCCGTAGCCCCCCAAGAAAAATCCACGCGTGCATTCACTCCGTGCCGCTTTAGATATTCCCCGGTGATGCGCACGATCTCCGTAGCGATTACTTTGCCTTGCAAATCGCGCGGCTCACGAATCGCGGAATCTTCCTGCACCGCGAGCACCCAGCGCACGCGCGACAGCCTCTGCTTCGCGTATACAAGCTCGGCGAGTTCCTCGACGTCCGAGCCAGTTTCGACCACCCAATCATGCCCAGTAATTCCCGCATCCAGCGCCCCTGTTTCCACATAGCGCGCCATCTCCTGCGCACGCACGAGCAAGCACTCAATCTCCGGATCATCAATCGCAGGCACGTAGCTTCGCGAGCTAATCGTGATCTTCCAACCGGCCCGCGCAAAAAGCTCCAACGTCGCTTCCTGCAAGCTACCCTTAGGGATTCCCAGCCTCAAGCGATTCATCATTGCGCCCCCGGAGCGTACACTTTATCCGGATCAAATGTCCGCTCCTCAATCGTGCGCACGCCGCCGTTCTCTTCGATCCGTCGGAAGAAGCAACTACAATAACCTTCGTGGCAAACGCCAGGTCCTGCTGGCTCGACGCGCAAAAGTAATGCATCCCCGTCGCAATCGATACGCATTTCCACTACGCGCAAGACGTGCCCGCTCGTCTCCCCTTTCTTCCACAAACGGTTGCGCGAGCGGCTGAAGAACACCGCCTCGCGCGTTCGCTGCGTCTCCGCAAGCGCCTCCGCGTTCATGAAGCCGAGCATCAATACTTCGCCGGTGCGGCCGTCCTGAACAATCGCGGGCACTAGCCCGCCTCTTTTTTCAAATGCGATGTCCACGTGCTTCCTCCGAAACATCCACCAAAACAAAAAACCCGCTGGGGCTTGCTGCGCCAGCGGGCCGATGAGTACGTTTTCTAACGAATCGCTACGTACAACTCAACGGACGCGGCTTGTGGCCGTGATGATGATGGTGCCGATGCGCCCGGACATGCTTCAAAACGCTCATTTGCTGAGCCAAGTCTAAACAAGCCAGCCCCTGCCGTCAATCCATGCCAAGCCCCAAAAAACCGATGCGCCAAATGCGTCTTTTCGATGCTTCCACAGATTGACTTTCCCAGCCCCCTCCGCTACTTTCATTCTGTACTTGGTAGAGGTGCGGATCCCATTAGTAGCGGGGCGTGCTTTCCGATCAGCTTCGGACGCTTGCGCGAAAGGGGCAATTGCTGTTGATCCGCCGAAGTCGTCGCGGCAGCTGAATGCCGTACGCGGCTGGGGGCCAGGCCTAAGACCTGTCCACTGTCATCCGTAAGCAGTAACGATGTCACGCGGATGGAGCGCTATCGAGGAGTGACAGCCCCGAGCTTCCTTCGGTTCTTTCCTTCTCTATCGTTCCGTTCCAGAAAGCGATCATGGATCTGTTTGAGCTGACGCGCGCGCTCGTTGACATCGAGTCCGTGACCGACAACGAAGTCATCGCAGGTGAATTTCTGTTTCGCCATCTTTCTCCGCTCGCCGCGAAATACGGCGGCCGGGTCGAACGCCTTCCGGTCGAAGCGCAACGCTTTAACGTTTTTGCAAGCTGGGGTCGGCCACTGGTCACCCTCTCGACGCACATGGACACCGTGCCCCCCTTTTTCCCGTCGAGCGAAGATGAAGAATTTCTCTGGGGGCGCGGTTCCTGCGACGCCAAAGGCATCATCGCCGCCATGATCACCGCTGTCGAACAACTCCTCGTGGAAGGCATTTCGGATCTCGCCCTCCTCTTCGTCGTCGGCGAAGAACGAAACAGCGCAGGCGCCCGCGCTGCCGCCAAGACGCCGCGCGGCTGCAGCTATCTGATCAATGGTGAGCCCACAGAAAACAAATTGTGCGTTGCATCAAAGGGAGCGTTGCGCATTGAGCTGACAGCAAAAGGCCGCCTCGCCCATTCCGGATACCCGGAACTAGGAAGCTCGGCAATCCATACGCTCCTGGATGTCCTTAACGACGTCCGCCGTCTCCCTTTGCCGGAAGATTCGTTGCTTGGAAAAACTACATTGAACATCGGCACAATTTCCGGCGGTCGCGCGCCCAACGTCGTTGCCGACGAGGCCCGAGCGGAGCTCATGTTTCGGTTAGTGGGAGACGCCGCTGCCGTGCGAGAGGCCGTTCACCAAACGGTAGCCGGACGAGTGGAGGTCCGCGAGGTCTTGTACATGCCGGTCTTCCACTTTTCCGCCTTCGATGGCTTGCCGACCACTGTCGTGGCGTTCACCACCGACGTCCCAGCGCTGCACGAAACATGGGGCACGCCCTTTCTGATTGGGCCGGGCAGCATTCATGTGGCGCACACGGCCGAGGAGCGCATTGCAAAGCGCGAGCTGCGCGATGCGGTGCCGATCTATGCAGGCATGGTCAAACAGCTACTCGCATCGCATGCCGAACCTTCGAGGAAATCCCAATGACGCGCGGACTCGCCATCGTCGGACACGGAAAGATGGGCCGCCTGATCGAACAGCTCGCGCCGGAATACGGCTTCGACATCCGCCTGATGCTAAACAGCTCCACGAATGCCCACGGTGCAGGCCTCAGCGGCGAAAATCTTCGCGGTGTGGACGCCGCCGTGGAATTTTCTACGCCGTCAGCAGTCCTCCAGAATATTCGCCGGCTTGCCGCGCTGGGTATTCCAGTAGTAGCGGGCACGACCGGATGGTTTCAGCAGTTGCCCTGCGCGCGCGCGGCCGTCCAATCGGGCGGCGGTGCTTTAGTGTGGAGTCCGAATTTCTCCGTCGGTGTTTACCGCTTCCGCCAGATCATCGCGCAGGCCGCCAGCGCCTTCGCGGCTGAACACGAGTACGAGGCGTGGGGCTGGGAAATCCATCACGCCGCCAAGCGAGACGCACCCTCCGGCACGCTGTTGGCGGTCGCTCAAGAAATGAAGCAGGCCGGTTTCGAACGCGCTATCAACTTAAGCGCGAATCGCGCTGGCGCCCATCCCGGAACCCATGAGATTGGCTTCGATTCCAGCGCCGACACCATCACCATCCGCCACACGGCCAGAAGCCGTGAAGGATTCGCACGCGGCGCGCTGCGCGCGGCGCGCTGGATACTCGGCAAAAGCGGAGTCTTCGAATTTCGCGAGATCGTAAACGAATTGGGCTGATTCGTGGCCCGTTTGCCGGCCACGCGTAAAAAATGCAAACGCTAGGCGCAAAGAATCGATAAGGAGACAACATCATGTTCACAGGCTGCGGTACTGCACTGGTTACTCCATTTCAGAATGACTTCTCGCTCGACGAAGCCGCTCTGCGTCGGCTGGTGCGGCGTCAAGTTGACGCCGGAGTCCATTTTCTCGTGCCCTGCGGAACAACCGGTGAAAGCCCCACGCTCACGCAAGACGAGCGCCGACGCGTCGTGGAAATCACGTTAGAGGAAGCGCACGGCAAAGTGCCCGTGGTCGCCGGAGCCGGCGGCTACGACACCGTGGAAGTCGCACGCGCCGCGCGCGAGTATGAGGCGATGGGCGTCAACGGCATTCTTTCCGTCGCGCCTTATTACAACAAGCCCACGCAGGAAGGCCTGTACCAACATTTTCGCTTTATTGCCGGCGCCGTCTCGCTACCGATCATGCTGTACAACGTCCCCGGTCGCACCGGAGTTAACATTGAGCCCGCCACCGTAAAGCGCCTGTGGGCCATCGAAACGATTGTGGGCATCAAGGAGGCGTCAGGGAACATTTCGCAAATGGCCTCCATCGCCGCGCAGGTGCCGGAACATTTCGTGGTGCTCTCCGGCGACGACGCCATCACGTTGCCGCTTTTCGCGGTCGGTGGCCGTGGCGTAGTTTCCGTTGCCTCCAACGAAATCCCCGCCGAAATGGCCAATCTCTGCAATTTCGCTTTGCAAAGTAATCTTTCAGCCGCGCGCGCAATCCACGTACGGTATCTTCCGCTAATGGAGGTGAATTTCGTGGAATCCAATCCGATTCCCGTGAAGGCAGCCATGGCCGACATGGGATTGCTGCAGGCAGTCTGGCGGCTTCCTCTGGTGGCGCCGAGCGCCGCTTCCCTGGCGCGCATTCATTCCGTTCTTGAAACGCTCGGGCTGATCGAGAAAACCTATGCTGCCGTCAGAGATTGAGCAGCTATTTGACTGTCCTCCGTCGCGGTATACGGAAGAACACCGCCGCATCTTCGAGTCCTTCAAAGGCGCGTTGAATCGGGGCGAAGTGCGCGCCGCCGAACCTGATGCTGCATCGAAAACCGGCTGGCGCGTTAACGGTTGGGTGAAGAAAGGCATCCTACTCGGATTTCGCATGGGCAAAGTGGTTGATATGTCTATCGACCGCCTTCGCCAACCCTTTTTCGACAAAGACGCCTATCCACCCAAGGCACTAAGCCTCGCCAGCCAGGTGCGAATTGTTCCCGGCGGCTCCAGCATTCGCGATGCTGCGTACGTCGGACGTGGTGTCACGTGCATGCCGCCGATGTTCATCAATACCGGTGCGTACGTCGATGATGGCACGATGGTTGATTCGCACGCCTTGATCGGAAGTTGCGCGCAGGTCGGACGAAACTGCCACATCTCCGCAGGTGCGCAAATTGGCGGCGTTCTCGAGCCGATCGGCGCCATCCCGGTGATTATTGAGGATGAAGTCATGGTCGGGGGGAATTGCGGCGTGTACGAGGGCGTTGTCGTCAAGCGCCGCGCCGTGCTCGGCAGCGGGGTAATACTGAATGGCTCAACCGCTGTGTATGATCTGGTGCGCGAACAAATTTATGCAGCGACGGACTGCACCCCGCTCGTGATTCCGGAAGAAGCCGTTGTCGTTCCTGGTTCCCGCGCGATTTCGCAACCTGCAGGGCGGCGCTGGGCTTTATCTCTTTACACTCCCATTATTGTTAAGTATCGCGACGCGAGAACGAATGAGCGCGTCCAGTTGGAGGGCCTTTTCCGCTAGCTCCCGCCAGAGCTGCTCCGTCTGACATGGTTTGGTCGCAGGTGGTCAGCCTCTTTCAACCTTAATGTTCCGCCGCCGTCAAGAATCCCTTCGTCAACGTAGTTCCACTGGACGCCTACTCTGCAAGCCTCTCACACACAGACCGCTGGCTCGGTAAAAGCGGCGGACCGTCCCATTACTATCCATAGATGGGGTTTCTGGGAAACGCCGGCCACTCTGCGCTGCCCCCAACAGCCCCATCACTAACTGTTGCCAGAATCGGGCATTATACGGGCGTCCAAAGGG